>DAOUQK010000030.1 GCA_030625695.1 Paracoccaceae bacterium
TGCCATGATCAGGCCAAGCTGATGTTCCCCGGCCAGCCTCGCGGCTGTTTCAAGGAATGTTGCCAAAGAAGTTTCAGGAATAAAGGCATGCTGGACCGATGCCAACCCGGCGGGGATTCCGGATGCATCATATGCAAAATCCAGTCCTTTGCGCCCAAAGTTGGCAAGTATGAACTCTGGCAAACCGCCAAGAACTGTTGCGGATATCGTTGGTGTCAAGGGTGGCATCAGATTTTTGTCAAGGTGCAGTATCTGCCCGGCCAGCCACATGGCAAATGCCCGCCGCAAGGGCCCGCACGCCTCGTGCTCCCGCATCAATGGCAGGGCAATTTCGGGGTGCCGAACAGCTCTCATGACAGTGACAAACAACAAAACCGTTGTCACATTGAGATGGAACACCTAACCTTGGCGGTAGGCCCCAACCCTTGGGGAATATTGGACAAGACTAGATACTGAGCGGAATTGAAGTTAGTAATTCGCGACTGGATTATCGCCATACCGGCGGGAATTTGGATGAAAACAGAAGAAATTTGAAGGACCACGCATAATGCCCCTGACATTCAGCCCAACGGGACCGAAGTTTCAATTAGCCCCCGAGGGCCTGGATTCGCGCGTTCAGATCCTGAGCGATGGAAGCTTTCTGGTTGTTTGGGAACAAGACGGGATCTATGCGCAGCGATACTCGGTGACGGGCAAGGCGCTGACATCGGCCTTTCAGGTCAGCACCGACAGTTACCTGGACGCCAAAGACATCTCCGTTATGGAACAGCCGGGGGGGGGGTATACTATTACCTGGGGTCAGCAGCAGATGAGCGGATCCTTCGTGGTGTGGCAAAGCTATTTGCGCACGTATGATGGCAGCGACACGGCGAGCGGCGCACCTACCGCGATCACAGGACGCTTGGCTGGGACTGCCGAACTGGCGACAACTGCGTTGAAATATGGTGGACATGTCCATCTGGATACACGGGCCGATAGTGATGGTGGTGGTATTTTCCTATCCCTGATAAATGACTTCGGTACGCAGAGTTCGGGCAAAACGCTGGTCAATCAATCCCAGAGCGGCACACAGTACCACCCGGAAGTTGCCGCATTGGAAAGCGGTGGTTTTGTCGTAACGTGGTCGACCAGGAGCAGCTTAGCCACCTATGATGATACGTTGCATTTCCAGATTTATACGGCTCTGGGTGCCAAGGTCGGGGTGGAAAAGACTATCGGAAATGCAGGTCGGGGCAGTGAACACAGCGTGGTCGGAACCCCCGATGGCGGCTTTGTTTTCTTGTTTCTGGATCAGGGAACAACTACGCTTTACGGCGAGAAATTCGAAGCCGACGGTTCGCAGAAGTCTGGGTTCTTAAGTCCCTTCGCCCTGTTCACGCAGCCCGGAGAACGCTTTTTCGAACCTGTCGCTGCGGCATTGCCCGACGGGGATTTCATCGTCGTCTGGCGATCGTACAGGGGCTCTAGCACAGAATTCAAGGTCATGGGCCGCCGGTTCAACGAAGACCTGGAAGCTCGCGGTGATGCCTTTGTTATCAGCGACGAGTCGACCAAGGTTAAGCAAACCCTAAGCTTGTCTGTCGATCCCGACGGATCGTTCGTCGTGTCCTGGCAGGTTTCCGGATCGGCGGATGACGGTATATTTGCACGTTCGTTTGATGCTCAGAAATTTGGGACAGACAATGGCGAAACCCTGATTGGCACAAAACATGCAGATTGGATATCCGGGCTGGCCGGAAGCGATCTGATCAAGGGACGTGACGGATCCGACACTTTGTTCGGCGATAGAGGCAATGATAAATTGCTGGGAGGAAACGGCAACGACACGCTGAATGGCGGTGCTGGCAGGGACAATATTTTCGGTGAACGCGGCAAGGACAAGCTGTTAGGTGGGGCCGGGAATGACTCGCTGAAGGGTGGTTCGGGAAAAGACATAATTAAGGGCGGCAGCGGCAAGGATAGCCTGGAAGGCGGTGCGTTGCAGGACATTCTGACCGGCAATGGTGGCAACGATGTGTTCGTGTTCGCCAATGCGGCCCATTCCGGGAAAGGCGCCAAGAACCGTGACATAATCACCGATTTCAACGGTTCGGGCGATAAGATCGACTTGTCGAAAATTGATGCCAAAATCGGCAGTGGCAACCAGTCTTTTGATTTTATCGGTAAATCCGATTTCACAGGCAGCAAAGGCGAACTGCGGTATGACAAACTGGCCGTAGGCACCCGAATTCAGGCTGATCGCGACGGAGACGGTAAGGCGGACATGGAAATCCTGCTAAGCGACTTGATGAACTTGCAGGCCGACGACTTCATTCTGTGATACAAACACCGTTTTGGCGCCATTTTCCTTGAAATACTACTTTGTGAAAATAATGGTTTTGTTACCCAAATAGCTGGGGGGATTCACGTCGGGAATCCAAAAAATCACCTATACTGTATGAGCAAACCCATACCGCAGAAATATAAACCACGAACTGGCGATCCTATAAATCCGCCTTGGAAATGCGCGGTTCGCTGTCTATCTGGTTCGATCCTGGGGTGGATTGGCGCGCGGCTCCTACTGGCAAACGCGGGCGTCAGCCGACGTTCAGCGATCCAGACCAGCCTGACACTGAAGGTGCTGTTTCGGCTACCGCTCCGGCAGTTAATCGGCCTCGTTGAAAGCCTACTGAAGCTGGCTGATCTGGACTGGCCAGTACCCGATTTCAGTACGTTTAGAGCGGGCTTGGAACCTTACACGATTGAGCTATCACTGGCGTAACGGAATGCTTTGCCCCCCTCTAGTAACATGTCATATAAGACATGTTACTAGAGGGGGGCGTCATTTGAGTTGGCAGACCGGCGTGGTTATTTTGAGCGTGTCTCGACCGGGCCGTCCTGTTTGACCCATTCGGTGAACCCGCCTTCAAGATGCATCACCGGTCCAAGACCCATTTCCATCGCCGCTTGTGCCGCCAAGGCGGAGCGCCAGGCGCTGGCGCAATAAAACACATAGGTTTTGTCCTGATTGAAAACGTCCTTATGATACGGGCTTTCAGGATCAATCCAGAATTCCAGCATCCCGCGCGGGCAGGAAAACGCACCAGGCAACATGCCGCCGCGTTGGATTTCGCGGATATCGCGCAGATCGACAAACAGGTATTTATCGTCTTTGATCAGGCTAAGGGCCTCGCTGACCGGCATGGTGGCCACGACCTTGTTGGCTTCGGCCAGAAGGGCTTTGACGCCTTTGGTGATTTTCTGCGGCATTTGAATTCCTTTTCTTGGCTGAGGCGACCCTGTCTTAATCGGACCTGCCCCGCAACCGTTTTCAGATTGCGCTTTTGGTGGTGAAGGCTAGTCTCGCCCGAAAGCGCGATAAAGGATAAAAACGATGAAGATGAACCCGCTGGGCCGCACGGACCTGATGATTTCCGAACTGTGCCTTGGGTCGATGACCTTTGGCACCCAAACCCCTGAGGCTGAGGCGCATGCACAGATAGACATGGCGCTGGCGGCCGGCATCAACATCGTTGATACCGCCGAAATGTACCCGGTGAACCCGGCCAGCAAAGAGACGGTTGGCGGGTCCGAGGCCATTATCGGCACCTGGAACGCGGCCAATCCGGGGCGGCGGGGCGACTATGTTCTGGCCACCAAACATTCGGGGGAAGGGTTGAAGATTGTCCGTGACGGGGCGCCGATTTCGTCGGCGACCATTGCCGGGGCGATTGATACCTCGCTGAAGCGACTTCAGACCGATTATATTGACCTTTATCAGTTTCATTGGCCGAACCGGGGCAGCTATATGTTTCGGAAGAACTGGACGTTTGATCCGTCCAGCCAGAACCGGGCTGAGACATTGGCACACATTGAAGATGCGCTGGGGGCGATGCAGCGCGAGGTCGACAAGGGGCGGGTTCGCCATTTTGGTCTGAGCAATGAAAGTGCCTGGGGCATGGCGCAATGGCTGGCGGCGGCTGAGGCGGGGGCAGGGCCACGGGCAGTGAGCAACCAGAATGAATATTCGCTGATGTGCCGGTTGTATGATACCGATCTGGGCGAGTTGAGCGTTAATGAGGACGTAGGATTGCTGGCGTTCTCGCCTTTGGCGGCTGGAATGCTGAGCGGCAAATACCGTGATGGGGTGGTGCCGGAAGGATCGCGCAAATCGCTGGTGCCGGGGCTTGGCGGGCGCGATTCGGCGCGTGCCCACCGGATTGTGGCGATTTATGGCGAGATTGCCCGCGTCCATGGGATTGATCCGGTGCATATGGCGCTGGCGTGGTGCCGGTCGCGGCCATTTATGGCCTCAGCGATCTTTGGTGCGACACGGGTGTCGCAACTGGAACATATTCTTGGGTCGGTTGAGGTCAGCCTGCCGGAAGAGGTTTTGGGCGAGATTGATGATGCGCATCGGGCAAATCCGATGCCGTATTGAAGGGGCCTTGGCGGCAGCTTTTGGGTGCACTGTCGGTATTTGAGTTTATTTTGCGAGATGAAGGAGCGGTCGAGTGCCACTTGAAATGAATCATGAGGTTTTCATCACCTGTGCGGTGACCGGATCGGGGGCGACACAGGATCGGTCGCGCCATGTGCCGCGTTCGCCTGCGGAGATTGCCGACAGTGCAATTGCGGCAGCCAAGGCGGGGGCGGCGGTGGTGCATTGCCATGTGCGCGATCCGGAAAGCGGTGCGCCGTCGCGTGATCTGGCGCTGTACCGCGAACTGACGGAGCGTATTCGCGAGGCGGAGGTGGATGTGGTGCTGAACCTGACGGCGGGGATGGGCGGCGATATGGTGTTTGGCCCGACCGAAAAGCCATTGCCGTTGGTTGACGGCACGGACATGGCCGGGGCTGCGGTGCGAGTCGAGCATATCAAGCAATGCCTGCCAGAGATTTGTACGCTGGATTGCGGTACGATGAATTTTGCCGAGTCTGACTATGTGATGACCAACACGCCGGGGATGCTGACCGCGATGGGGCGGATGATGACGGCGATGGGTGTGAAGCCCGAGATTGAGGCGTTTGATACCGGGCATTTGTGGTATGCCAAGCAATTGGTGGCGGATGGAGTACTTGAGGCACCCGGATTGGTGCAGCTTTGCATGGGGGTGCCCTGGGGCGCGCCGGATGATTTGAATACCTTTATGGCGATGGTCAACAATGTGCCGGACGATTGGAATTTTTCGGCCTTTGCGTTGGGGCGGCATCAGATGGCGTATGTGGCGGCTGCGGTTCTGGCCGGGGGCAATGTGCGGGTCGGTCTTGAGGATAATCTGTGGCTGGGCAAGGGTGAACTGGCCGAGAACTGGCAGTTGGTAGAACGTGCAGGAACGATCATTGAGAACATGGGTGCGCGGGTGATTGGGCCAGAGGCGGTGCGCCAGCGGCTTGGGTTGAAAAAGCAGGCAATGGCGGCATGAAAAATCTGGCGGTTCTGGCGTTGGTGTTGCTGCCCGGGGGCGCGTTGGCTGAAGAATGGTGGCAAGGGGTTTGGACATTTGATCCTGAATGGTGCGCTGAGGCCGAGAATGTAGGCTCGGTCACGTCGGCACCGATCAGGATTACCGAGGCCGAAGTGCTGGGTTATGAGAATTCTTGCGACATTACCGAGGTGCAACGGATGGACCACGCGCAGGCGGTTTATTTGCGTCTGAGTTGCCAGTCTGAGGGCAGTCGGTTTGACGAGGACCGGGTGATTATGCGCACTGATGAAACCGGGCTGGCCATCTGGATATGGTTGGGCACCGGTGATCCTGAACTGTTCCAACGTTGTGAATAAGGGTTTGATATGACTGATAAAGTTGCTGCCATCATTGGCGGCGGGGTGATTGGCGGTGGCTGGGCCGCGCGGTTTTTGCTGTGCGGCTGGGATGTGCGGGTGTATGATCCTGACCCGCAAGCGAAACGTAAAATCAGCGAAGTTCTGGATAATGCGCGCCGGTCGTTGCCGGGGTTGAGTGATGTGGCGATGCCCGATGAGGGGGCATTGAGTTTTCATGCGGAGATATCGGAGGCGGTGGCCGGTGCCGTGTGGATACAGGAGAGCGTGCCGGAACGATTGGAGCTGAAGCACAAGGTGTATCAAACGGTGCAGGCGCATTGCCGCAAGGATGCGACTATTGGCTCGTCCACCTCTGGGTTCAAGCCGTCTGAGTTGCAGGGGGGGGCCACAAACCCGGGGCAGATCGTTGTCGCGCATCCGTTCAATCCGGTGTACCTGCTGCCGCTGGTGGAGCTGGTAACGACGGATGCCAGTGACGCACCGCTCATCGACCGGGCCAGGGCCCTTATCTCCTCGCTGGGGATGTACCCGCTGCATGTGAGAAAAGAGATTGATGCGCATATTGCGGACCGGTTTCTGGAGGCGGTGTGGCGCGAGGCATTGTGGCTGGTGCGCGACGGGATTGCCACGACCGAAGAGATTGATAATGCGATCCGCTATGGCTTTGGCATCCGCTGGGCGCAGATGGGGCTGTTTGAGACCTATCGCGTGGCCGGAGGTGAGGCCGGGATGGCGCATTTCATTGAGCAGTTCGGACCGTGTTTGAAATCTCCGTGGACCAAATTGATGGATGTGCCCGATCTGACGGACGAGTTGGTGAAAACCATTGCCGATCAGTCGGATGCACAGTCGGGTGCGCATTCGATCCGCGAGTTGGAGCGTATTCGCGATAACAATCTGGTGGCGATGATGCGGGCGTTGAAGGCGCAGGATTGGGGCGCGGGCGCGTTGCTGAATGCGCAGGATAAGGCGCAGGGCGGGGTTTTATCGATCGGGCTTGATCAGATTGGCGATATCAGCCAGCCGATTGTCACGGTGCAACGGGCGGTGCCGCTGGATTGGACTGACTATAACGGCCACATGAACGAATCGCGGTATTTGCAGGCTTTTTGTGATGCCAGCGATAGGTTTATGGAACTGGTTGGCTGTGACGCGGAGTATATTTCTTCGGGCGGTAGTTATTTCACCGCCGAGACGCATATCCGTCATCTGCGCGAGGTGCATGCGGGGGCGCGGATTGAGGTGCGCACGCGGGTTTTGGCCGGGACGGGCATGAAAATGCACCTGTGGCATGAGATGTTTGAGGGTAAGGATTTACTGGCCACTGGCGAGCATATGTTGATCCATGTGAGCCTTGAGACGCGCCGCCCGTCGGCGCCGGGGGCGGTGGTTGAATCTGGTTTGACGCGTGTGATTGAAGCGCAGGCCGGGTTGGAGAGCCCTAAGGGTGCGGGTCGATTTGTGGGGGCACCGAGGTGAGCCAACGGGTTTTGATCACTGCCGGGGCGTCGGGGATTGGTCTGGCGATGGCGCAGGCGTTTGCCGATACCGGCGCGCGGGTGTGGGTCGCGGATGTGGACCCCAAGGCGTTGGCGCGGTGCCCGGACGATTGGCACGTCAGCCGGGTGGATGTGACGGATGAGGGGGGCATGCGCGCACTGTTTGGTGAGGTTGCACGCGCTTGGGACGGGCTGGATGTGCTCTGCGCCAATGCCGGGGTATCCGGGGTGACGGCCCGGGTGGACGAATTGGCGTTGGCGGATTGGCGGGCGTGCCTGTCGGTCAATCTGGATGGTGCGTTTTTGGCGGCCAAGTTTGCCGCGCCACTGATGCGGGCGCAAAAATCGGGGACAATGATCCTGACGTCGTCTACCGCCGGGCAATATGGTTATCCCAACCGGGCGGCGTATGCGGCGGCGAAATGGGGCGTTATCGGTTTGATGAAGACATTGGCGATGGAATTGGGGCCGGATGGTATTCGCGCCAATGCGATCTGCCCCGGGGCGGTGGAGGGCCCACGGATGGAGGGGGTTCTGGCGCGCGAGGCGGCGGCCAAGGGGATGACGCGTGAAGAGGTTTATGCGGGCTATGCGTCTGGCACGTCGATGGGGCGGTTTATTGAAGCGCGCGATATTGCGGCGATGGCGGTGTTTTTGGGATCAGACGCGGCGCGGTTGGTTTCAGGGCAGGTGATTGCGGTGGATGGGCATACGGTTAACCCTGATCCTTGAAGGGGCGGTGATCCAGCGGAGTGCGCTTGCGCGCACGCTTTTTAGTGATTGGTGGCTGGGCGAGGGCACCTTCGGACTGCGGAGTCAGGTGATTGACGCCTGCAGGTCTGCTAAGTGGTCGGGCAGTTCGCGCGCCGTTATTGAGGCTTCGCGGATCAGGGTGTCGAAATGGGTGGTAAAGACCTCGATCCGGGATTTGTCGCGGAACGCAATATAGTGAGACCCGGCGTAGAAGACACATAACAATGGTCCGAACAGGGTGAGCGGGGCCGAGTAAAGTCGTTGCGCATCAAACAGATAGATGCGAAGACGCGGGTAAAGCTGTTGGCTGAGTGAGATGAAGCGGTCGAGTTGAGCCAGGCGAATGTCGCGTGGCAGATCACGGTAGTAACCGGTAGCGTTGGCAAAGCTTTCAAGTTCATACAGCGGCATGGCGATTTCATAGTCCGACCCCGCCTGACGCATCCATTGCAGCCGGTCTTCTGACGCACCGATGGCCTGCGTGGCGGTTTTTCCCAGATGCGGGGCGTATTCCCATTCCAGCATTTCGCGGGTTTTCAGCATGTCGGGCAGGGTGGCCGGGACATAGCGGATTTTATACCCCGCCGCCTCGCGGTGCCAGTCGAATATTTGCGCGTCAACCAGGGCGCGCGGGGCTTTGGTCAGGCTAAGGGCGCCGGCCAAAAGTTGTGCCGCACTTTCGGGGCGGTCCGACAGGCTTAGCAGCCAATCGGTCGAAACCCCGAGGGCAGTGGCGCAGGCGCCGACCACATGGGCGTTGGGCAGGCGGGCGCCGTCGTCTTTGAGTAATTGCGAAATGGTGGACCGGTCGACGCCGGTTTCACGCGCCAATGCGCTTTGGCTGGTGGCGTTTTCGTGCATAGCGTTGGCCAGACGGGTGCGGAATTGGTTGGCGCGCTGCCGCTTGTCGATAATATCTTCCATATGGTGATAATTATCATAGTTAGGGAGATTTGTTAACTGGATTCTGAATTCCCGAAGAGAGATAGGTTCGGTATTTGATTGGGGGAACAAGTCGAAGGAAAGAATATGGAAACGCGACGCAGGTCACTGGTCAAAGCGACAATCTGGAGTTTGATGGGGCTGGCAATGATGTCTTTAATCGGCTGGCTGGCGACCGGGTCGGTTGCGGTTGGTGGTTTTATGGCCCTGATCAACACCTGTATCGGGTTGGTGATGTATGTGCTTTATGAGCGGGTCTGGGCGTCAATCTCTTGGGGGCGGGTGGGGATATCGCACTGGTCGAAGGGGTAATTTCGCGTCATACGGGGGGTCATGAGCCTGTGGATTCCCATCACCATCGCGGCGGCGTTTTTCCAGACGCTGCGCTTTATGTTACAGAAAAGCCTGAGTACGACAAAGCTGTCGACTGCCGGGGCGACGTTTTCGCGCTTTGCCTATTCTGCGCCAATTGTGGTGGTGTTGTTGGCGATATATATGACCACCACTGGTCAAACCTTGCCGACGCTTGGCGCGGCGTTCTGGGGCTATGCGTTGACTGGCGGGTTGAGCCAGATACTGGCAACCATGCTGGTGGTGGCCCTGTTCAAACAACGCAACTTTGCAGTTGGTATATCATTCAAAAAAACCGAAGTTATTCAGGCAGTTGCCTTTGGTTTGCTGATCCTGGGGGAAGGCGTCAGTTGGGCCGGATTTGGTGCGATTATGCTGGGGTTGATCGGGGTTTTGAGCCTGTCCAAACCGCCGGGCGACGCAGGTCCGTGGTGGCGGGGGTTAACCAATCGGGCGGCTGCATTCGGGCTCGGTTCGGGCGTTTTGTTCGCCATCTCGGGGGTGACTTACCGCGCGGCCTCGCTGGAACTGGGCGGGTTGGAACCGGGTCTTAGGGCGGGGATAACGCTGGCGGCGGTGGCCTCGTCGCAGATGATCGCCATGGGAGGCTGGCTGGCCTGGCGCGACCGGGATGAGTTGCGGGCCGTCTGGACGGCGCGGCGCACAGCGCTTTGGGTTGGTGTGTTCAGCATGGGTGGATCGTTTTGTTGGTTTGTCGCGTTCACGCTGCAAACCGTGGCTTATGTCAAAGCATTGGGGCAGGTGGAACTGATATTCTCCATGCTGGCCTCGGTTTTGTTTTTCAAAGAACGCATGACAATGCGCGAGATGGTTGGGATTGCCCTGTTAGGCGCAAGTATCCTGTTGCTGGTTCTGGTGACCTGAAAACCCCGGTTTGTGGCGGATGTAGGGTGGGTGAAAACCCACGGTTGCCCCGGATTTTAGGGGGTACGTGGGTTTTCACCCACCCTACGAAGGTTCAAGGAAAGCCGTAATGATGTCAGCTGTGGTTCCAATCATCCGGGTTGTCGGATTTGTTGGGGGATAGCCCCACAATATCGCCCTTTATCGAACATCCCAGCCCCAGAACCGTGCGATTGGCATAGTTGAAATAGGCCGAGACCTGATTGATCTCAAGGATTTCGCCATCGTCATAGCCGACATTCCGCAAAGCGATCACCATGTCTTCGCGCATGCCGCCCGGATCACGGGTCAGCGCGCGGGCATAGACCATGGCCTGTTTTTGCGCCGAATCCAAAGGTGCCAGATCCGGGTCGCTTTGTTTGATCGCCTCAAGGATCGCATCGGCGCGCGCATCGTCTTGCATCAGCCGCTTTAACCCGGAAAAATGATGCGTCACGCAATAGGCGCAATCGTTCAGGGAACTGACCCAGACACCCAGCACCTCGAGGAACCATTTGGGCACCTCATTGCCCGAATGATGCAGCACATATTTATAGATCGCCATGTGCCCTTCCATCGAATGGGGGCGCAGCGAATGCATCATCATGATGTTATCGACATTGTCACCGGGGCCTTTTACCCGGTCATACAGCATCTTCAGCTTGCCAGTGGCCAAAGCGTAAGGGATAGTTCTGATCCAGGGCATGTGGGACTTCCTTATGGGGTGGTCAGATGCCATTAAGCCCGACAATCGAGCGGGTTTCAAATGACAAAAACAATGGGCGGGGATGTGAAGAGTAAAATGCAGCTGGATCAGATTATCGACTTTACGCGGTTTCCGCTGGACGACCCAGATTTTCGCGGGTTGTGCCGACATGCGCTTCAATCCAAGGGCGTTCTGACAATGCCGGGGTTTGCCACCCCGGAAGCGATCGAAGAAATGGCACGGGAAGGGCGTGAGAACCAGCATCTGGTCTATGCCAGGACCGAACAGCACACCGTTTACCTAAGCCCGGCGGATGACGCATTTGCCGCAGATCATCCGCGCAACCGGTTGGTGACATCGTCCAAAGGCTGTATCACCGATGACCAAATTCCTGATGGCTCGCCCTTGCGGGTTCTGTATGATGCGCCCGCGTTTCGGGCCTTTATCAGCGACATTCTGGAAGAGGCGGAAGTGTTCGACTACGCCGATCCGCAATCTTCGATCAACCTGCATTACGCCGAAACGGGTCAGGAGTTGGGTTGGCATTTCGACAACTCCTCGTTTGCGATCACCCTGATGGTGCAGGAGCCGGAGCAAGGCGGGGCGTTTGAATATGTCCGGGACGTGCGCGATGCCGATGCGGGCGGGATGGGTTTTACTATGGTCGGCGCGGTTCTGGACGGGGATATCCCCGGACAGCAATTGGTCGCCGAACCGGGCACATTGGTCTTGTTTCGCGGGCGTAATTCGTTGCACCGGGTGGCGCCAAACGAAGGGGCGCGGACACGGATGCTGGCGGTGCTGGCTTATAATTCCGAACCCGGCGTCGCCTTGTCCGAAGCCGCTCGGATGACTTTTTATGGCCGGGTAAGTTAAGGGGATACGACCAAAATGGACGACAATTCACGTCACACTGAAAAGATGCAGAAAATCAAGGCCGCGCGCGACCAGATGATGGAAAGCAAGACCGGTGAAAAGGGGCTGGTGATTGTGCATACCGGCACTGGTAAGGGAAAATCTTCGTCCGGGTTCGGGATGATCATGCGGTGTATTGCCCATGAAATGCCCTGCGCTGTGGTGCAGTTCATCAAAGGCAGCTGGAAAAGCGGCGAAGTGGAATTCCTGCGCGGACGGTTTGCGCAGGAATGCCAGTTTGTCATTTCAGGTGAGGGGTTTACCTGGGAAACACAGGATCGCGCGCGGGATATTACGGCGGCTCAGGCGGGTTGGGAGGCAGCCAAAAGGTTTATCCTTGATCCGGAAATTCGTTTTGTTTTGCTGGATGAGATCAACATTGCCCTGCGCAATGACTATTTGGATATCGACAAGGTGGTCGCTTTCCTGCGCGATGAAAAACCAGAGATGACCCATGTGCTTTTAACTGGGCGCAACGCCAAAGAACCATTGATCGACCTGGCTGATCTGGTGACGGAAATGACCCTGATCAAACATCCCTTCCGGTCAGGCATCAAGGCCCAGAAAGGGATTGAATTCTGATGAATTGGTACTCACAGGTCCGCAAGTGACCCCGGTTGTCAGGCCCGTAGGATGGGTTTTCAACCCATCTTTCCTGATGTTGCGTGCGGGAATGATGGGTTGAAAACCCATCCTACGGCAGGTTGACAAGACAGTGAACTCAAGGGGCTGAGACAATCGCCTCAAGGGGTTGATCTCCAACCGCCAATACCCGGTGATCGTTGGCATTCAGGGTCACTTTGACCGACGCGCCTTCGGGCAGTGATGCGATATGCATCCATTCTCCATATAGCCGGGAAATCTTGGCACCATTTACATAAACATGTGCGTGACCTTCGCCGGAGACATGGGGTTGGCTGGCGTTCTCGGGCGTAAACACAAAATTCTTGACCAACAGATGCAGGTTCCATCCTGACGCCGGGTCTTTGATCAACTCGACTGCCAATTCCGGGGCGGTTCCATCATCTTCCAGGCTCAGCATGTCATCATGCGCATGTTCCATACCTTGGGCCATTTCGCCGCCATGGGCGTCGTGATCATGCCCGTCCAGCGTCACGCCATTGCCGGCAGCTATGACAAAGCCAATGCCACCGCCGAAAACCAAGCCAATGACCAACATTGCGATTGTACGATCCATCTCGATCTCCTTTATGCGGGATTAGCGCCTTCACGGTGCCAGAAAAAACCGGCGAAACAGCCCAGCAAGGCCCAGCCGGCCAGTCCGACGCCAAGGGCGCGGGCAGCATACAATGCGCCCAGTTCGGGCGGTACCGGCCCGGCGAAGCTCTCGGCTTGGGGCGCGCCAATCAGGTGTGGGGCCAACAGCAGCGCGATGGCGGCTCCCCACATGACCCAACTGCGGCCAAAGGCGATCAGCCACAGGGCCAGCCCGGCGGCGACGGCCGTTGCCCACCACCAGACCTGACGCTCGCCGACATCAATGTGGGCGGCACCGGGCACTTCGGGGGCAAGACTGAACCCTGGCGCCAGATGAAAGGCGACAAAACCTGCAACACCCCAGATCACCCCCGTGCGGGCGGTAATCACATGCCCCTGCATTTCTGCCAGCGACATGAACGCGATCATGACCAGAGCATAACCGACAAAGATCAGCGCCTGAAACAGGATGCTTTGGCCGTCGCGTTGTAGATCAAATCCGCCGATATCCGGGTGAGCACTGACCGCTTCTGCACCAAAATGCACCAGTTCTTGGGTTTCATAAAGTTCGGCGTGCAGCAATACAGGCTGCACAAACACCAACAACAACAGGGCTGAAATCAGCCCCGCAGCAGCACCAGCGAACACAGCGCTGGTCAAAATCCGTGTGAACATAAGCTTAGTGGCAGGGAAAGCCGTTGGCGTGGCGCACATCATGTGCCGCGTCATGCAACGTAGATGCCTGCACATGCCCGGTGATGGCAACGATGCCAAGGCCAAGGATAATGGCAAATACCACGGGCAAAATACCGGTGCCGGTCTGGACTGTTTCAAACGTCTTGGTCGTCATTTTCTTGCTCCTTGTCGTCGCACCCGACGACTGGTTAAGTTCGTGCCGTCTGGCAGGTCTCCTGGCTCGCGGGTCGATGCTTCTGCCAGCCTTCCCAATGCCATTTGGCACAAGTGGCGATGTGACAGACGCTCTCCGCTTACAGTCGCGGGGGCGGCTTTGGAGTTGCCCATTTTCATGGACGCACCAAATTCCCTCTTATCGGATGCCGGATAAACCGACAGGACCAGACAAGCCCACTTAACCGCGAAGTGCTTCGTCGTGCAATGGGGATTTTATGCTTGTTCGCCTTTGCGGGCATGTTTTTTGAGCAGATAGATATCCATGATCCAGCCGTGATCGGTGCGGGCCTGTGCCCTTGTGGTAATAATCCGTGCTGCGACGTCGCTGAGCGCGCCGCTGACCAGCAGTTGTTCCTTCATGCCAAGATAAGCGCCCCACCAGATATCGACCCCCTGCATATTCAGCGATTGAAACGAACATTGCCCGTCCAGCATGACGGCAATGGTATCGATGTCGTTTGGCCAGCCGCTTTCGCGTAAACGGCGGCCGGTTGTTACCAAAACCGGCGCGCCGATTCCATTCAGCGCGATGGCATGTGCCGCTGTCAGCGCCTGAAGGGCGGTGATGCCGGGGATCACACGGGTTACGGGTTTTGGTGCTAGCCTTGCGGCAATCCGTAATGAGCTGTCGTAAAGCGACGGATCACCCCAGATCAGCAGGGCGACCTTTTTGGGCTTGGGGGCGGTGGCAATCGTCTCTTGCCATATCTTGGCAATGGCCGCGTGCCAGTCATCCACCCCTTGCAGGTAGCCGTCTGCGTCGTGCCGCTCTGGGATGTCAAAGAACAGGATTTCCGGCGGCGATGCGCCAGCAGCGTTGGCAATAATCTCCAGCCGCACTTCGGCCAGATCAGCCTTATCTTCACCCTTGCGGGGAATCAGGATCAGATCTGCCTCGCGAATGGCGCGTGCCCCTTCGCCCGTCAGATGGTCCGGGTTGCCGGTGCCAATGCCGATCAGGCAAAGTTCATACATTGCCCAACTCCGCCAGTGGACCGTAGAGGATCAGTGCCGGGGCGCTACCGATGGTTTGCGCCAATTGGTCGGAAAGCGCGCCGATAGTGGTGCGCTGCAATGATTGCTCGGGTGTGCTGACCGCTTGAGCCAAAAGGGCCGGGGTGTCGCGCGGAAGCCCATGTTCAACCAGCGCTTTGACCAGCAAGGGGAATGTGCGCTTGCCCATGAACACCACCGTCGTGGCCCCCGGGTCGGCCAAGGCGGGCATATTCAGATCCTCGGGCAAGCCGCCGGTTTGGTCGTGCCCGGTGACAAATTGAACCCGGCGCGCCGTCATCGCCCGTGTCAGCGGGATGCCTGCGGCGGCGGCGGCGGCAAAAGCCGAGGCGATGCCTGGTATGATTTCGTATCTCAGGTTTGCAGCCCTCAGCGCCAGCAATTCTTCTTCAAGTCGCCCGAACAATCCGCCGTCGCCGGATTTCAGCCGAACCACCCGCGCGCCAGCGAGGCCATGTTGCACCAGCAGGCGGCTTACCTCGTCCTGTTTTGGCGACGTGCGCCCGGCGCGTTTGCCGACCGCGATAAGGTCTGTGTTTTTGCCTGCATGTTCCAGAATGGGGCCGGCGCTCAGGTCGTCAAACAGGATCACATCGGCGCGTTGCATCCGGTCCACGCCTTTGAGGGTGATCAATTCCGGGTCGCCGGGGCCCGCGCCAACAAAAGAGACAAAGCCGGTCATGTGCTGGCCTGACCGCTCGCCTGGGCTATCAGATGAAAGAAAGTTCCACTGACGTGGCCCTTGTGCGACCCGGTTTCCGGCACGGGCGTGCCTTCGGCGTCCAGCACTTCGGCCAGGGGCGCGTCGGGTTGTTCAAGGATCGAGCAATAGTGGAATTCATGACCGCGCAGCGCGTCGCCGGGTTTGAACCCGGGCATTGCGGCTTTGAGATGTGCCTTGCGATAGCCGAGGTGGAATTTGCGTTTTTCATAAGACGTAACCAGCCCGAGCAGCCCGGCCATCTGGTGGCGTGTACCGTCCTTGTCGATCAAAGCTTCGCCAAGGGCCATGTAGCCGCCGCATTCGCCGTGAACCGGTTTGGTTTGCGCGTGTTGGCGCAGACCGCTCAGGAAAATTTCCGCATTGGCGAGGGTGCCTGCGTACAGTTCCGGATACCCCCCGGGCAACCAGACCAGATCGGCGTCTTTGGCCGGGGCCTGGTTGTTCAGCGGTGAAAACGGCAGGATTTCCGCCCCGCCGTCGCGCCAGCCTTTGAGCAGGTGCGGATAGGTGAATGAAAACGCGGCATCCTGCGCCAAAGCGATGCGTTGGGCGGGCGGCGCGGGCAAGGGCGGTGCTGGTTGCAGCGGTTTACTCCGCGCCGCTGATCTGATGGCATCAAGGTCCAGATGGTTGCGCAGGAAGGTGGCATAGCCCGCAATCGCGGTTTCCAGATCGGGATGTTCCTGGGCCTGGATCAGCCCGAGGTGACGTTCCGGCAAGGTCAGATCACCGCGCCGGGGTAGCACACCCAGCACTGGCAGGCCTGCGCGCTCCATGCCCAGCCGGGCCAGACGTTCGTGGCGTGGGCTGGCGCAGCGGTTCAGGATCACCCCGGCGAACGGCAGGTCGGGATTGTAGGTGCGAAACCCCAGGGCTGTGGCGGCGGCGGATTGCGCCTGACCGCTGATGTCCAGCACCAGAATGACCGGCCAGCCCATTCTGAGGGCGGTTTCGGCGCTGGTACCGTGGCCTTGTTCGCCCGGTTTTGCCACCCCGTCATACAGCCCCATCGAGCCTTCGGCGATGGTGATATCCGCGCCCTTCATTTGTGCCGCCACGGCGTTCAGCAACCCGTCGCCCATCGCCCAGGTATCGACATTGAACGACGCACGTCTGGCGGCGGCATGGTGGAACGCCGGGTCGATATAATCCGGGCCGCTTTTGAAGGGTTGCACGGTCAGGCCGTCTTCGGTGAGGGCGCGCAGAAGGCCCAGCATCACCGTGGTTTTGCCGGTGCCAGAGGACGGTGCCGAGATCAGCAGGCCGCCGGGGGAAGAAGGGGGGGTGTTATCAGTCATCGTTGTGGCTCCAGTCTGACCATTGGCTATCGGCGGTTTGGGGGCGGTAGCGGCGGTCGTAGTGGGTTGAATACAGGCAGCTTTCCGTGAATCCTTCACCGGAGAGCGCCGGGCCTACAAGGATGATGGCGGTGCGGGAGATGCCGCTTTGCATGGCGTCGGCAATGGTTGACAGGGTCGCCCGGATGATCTGTTGATCCGGCCAACTGGCGCGGTAAACCACTGCCACCGGGCAATCCGCGCCGTAAGCCGGAGTCAGTTCCGTGACCACTTGGGTAAGGTTCTGGATTGACAGGTGGATCGCCAGAGTAGCACCCGTTTGGGCAAAATTTCTCAAGCTTTCGCCTTTGGGCATGGCCGAAGCGCGTCCGGAGGTGCGGGTCAAGACCAGTGATTGTGCCAATCCCGGCAGGGTCAGTTCCTGCCCCAATGCGGCGGCGGCGGCGGCGAAGGCGGGCACGCCGGGGGTGACGCTGACGGGGATATCAAGTGCGCGCAGACGGCGCATTTGTTCGCCCATTGCCGACCAGACCGACAGATCGCCGGAATGCAGGCGGGCGACGTCGTGACCTGCCTGGTGGGCGGTTTGAAAGGCGGCGATGATTGCGTCCAGGTCCATCGAGGCGGTGTTGATTATTTCCGCGCCCTCGGGACAATGGCCAAGGATCTCTTCGGGCACCAGTGATCCGGCATAAAGGCAGACCGGGCAGGCGGCGATGATGTCGCGACCGCGCAGGGTCAGCAGGTCGGCGGCACCGGGGCCGGCGCCGATAAAGTGGATGGTCATATGTCATCTCCGATGGGTAGGTCGGTGGCCAGATCGGTGGCGAGTGCGCAGGTGGCTTTGCCATCCTGCGAGATGTGGCGGGGGGCAATCAGGTGCGCGCCGGTCCCTGCGCCCGCGAGGGCGGCAGCCTCTGCGAGGCTCCCGGTTGCGCGTTCTTGCAGAACACGCGGTGACTGTGTGGTGGTTTTGCAGGCGGCTATGGCGATTGGACCTATGGCGTGAACGGGCAGGTTTAGGGATGTGGCCAATGCGGTGAAACAGTCTGCCTGCACCTTGTCGTCTGCGGAGGCCAGAGCGGTGACATTATGGTTTTGTGCCGCCAGATCGTAAGCTGAACGCAGGCTTTCGACGGTGGCTGAGCGGCGAAATCCGAACCCGGCGACGATCATAATGTCACGCTCCATTGCACCAGTGGCAGGCTGGGTTTCCAGGTGCGTTTTGTGCCTAAGGGGGATGATTGTGCGAGTTCGACCTTAAGCAAATCACCGCCCTTCAGGGCCTGCCATTGGCCTAGCAATGCCTCGCTTTCCAAGGTCACGGAATTGGCCACCAACCTGGTGCCTTTAGGCAGGTTATCTGCCAGCCATCCTAGCAATTCATCGCTGAGCCCGCCGCCGATGAACACCGCGTCGGGCAGGTCCAGCCCCGGCAAGTTAGCCGGGGCCTCGCCGGTGACCAGATGCAGGCGGTCCACGCCAAGGTGGTCGGCGTTGCGCCGGATGCGCATCGCGCGGTCTGGGCGGAGTTCGATCACTGTGGCGCTGGTGCTGGGGTGGCTAAGCAGCCATTCAATTGCCACCGAACCCGACCCACCGCCGATATCCCAAAGGTGTTCGCCGTGCCGTGGTGCCAGTGCTGACAGGGTCAGGGCGCGCATCGGGCGTTTGGTGATCTGGCCGTCGTTTTCGAACAAGTCATCG
>DAOUQK010000011.1 GCA_030625695.1 Paracoccaceae bacterium
GGGATACCGGCGTAGGTGCCACAGCCAGAGGCCGCCGTGATGCCGGGGACAATCTGAAAACCGATGCCGTTTTCCGCCAGCTTTTCAATCTCTTCACCACCACGGCCAAAAATGAACGGGTCACCTCCTTTAAGGCGCAACACCCGGTTTCCCTCTTTTGCCAGACGCACCATCAGATCGGATATATCCTCTTGCTGCATGGAGTGGTCCTGCGGCAGTTTGCCGACATAGATGCGGGTGGCATCGCGCCGTACCAGCGCCATGATGTCGTCGCCTACCAGCCGGTCGTATAGCACCACGTCGCAACGCTGCATCAAGCGCAGGGCGCGGAAGGTGAGGAGATCAGGGTCACCGGGGCCAGAGCCGACAAGGTAGACTTCGCCGGTTTTTTGAGTAGTTCCAGCCGTGGATTTTTCCAGGTCACTTTCGATTTGGCTGGTGGCGCGGTCGGTGTTGCCGGCCAGAAAGAAATCTCCGGCGGGGCCGTCGATCATCCGTTCCCAGAACCGGCGGCGGTCGCGGCCTGATTTGATGACCGAGGCAATGCGGTCACGGAATGCGCCGGTGAAGCTGGCCAATTGGCCGAACGCGGCGGGCACGATGCTTTCAATGCGGGCACGTAAGATTCGGGCAATGACGGGCGCAGCACCGCCGGTTGAAATAGCGATGACGATGGGGGAGCGGTCAACGATCGACGGGGTGATGAAATCGCATTTTTCGGTCCAGTCAGCGATATTGCACAGGACGTTGGCGGCGCGGGACCACTCGTAAAGCCGTTCGTCACGGTCCCGGTCCTCGGACGCGCCATAGACGATTGTGCAGCCGATCATGTCGGCGGCCTCGGGTAGGCGACTGTGGATGGTCAGGCCCGGTTGGCCGGACAGACCCAGCAGTTCCAGAGTGGGGGCAGGGTCGAAGGCCTGTACTTCGGCCCCTGCGGCCAAGGCGCGTTCGACCCGACGGGCCGCAATCGTGTCGCCGCCGTCAACCAGAACGCAGCGACCTCGGACATCGAGAAATACCGGGAGATAGTCCATATCAATCGTCCTTAATGCTGGGATGCAGGCAGTAATGCCGTAGCCAACTGCTCGGCTGTGGGCGAGTCCAGGTCAATTTGGGTCACGCGCTTACCTTCGAAGAACACCAGGCGGGTCATTTTCATGCCGCTTTCAAATTCGACTTCACGCACAACAACCCGTTTGTTGAACGGCAGGACTATTTCGCATTTATCGGTTACTATTTCGTCAGTCATAGCTGGTGCCTTTGGTAAACGCGGTTTCCAGAATCCATTCCCATTTGCGCGGGGTATCGCGATAATCGGGCTTGAGGTCCATCTCGATGAACATATGCCCGGCCTCGGCGGCGTGGGCCACCAGTATTTCAAGCTGTGGGAAGGTCGTGACTTCGGGATTTGAGATGATCAGATCGCTTAGCTTGGCCATTTCATGTCTTCCTTTGTACTCGGTTATGGAACCGGACCCGTATCATCAACCGTCCGGCGTCTTCGTTTCCGTTCTGAAATTGTGTCCTGTTGTGCAAGGCATTATTGTTAAGAACGCCCTGTCCCGCTTTCAAGGCTACTTGCATCATCAGGGGATCATTTGCCGCAAGTATTTCGGTCAGTGCGGCAATCGCCTCCTGTGTCACCGGTTCGTCGCACCACGAAATGCTGCGGGTGCGGGCAGTATAGCGCATTTGCAGACGCCCGGTCAGGGCATCGCCATAAAATACCGGCCCGACCGAGACCGGGCGCAATGAACCATCGGATTCGATGTTTTCCGGGATCGACATGACTGTGGGGTGCATCAGGGCGCGGATATAGGCGGGCGAAATGTCGCGCAGGCGGATATAGAGTATTTCGGGGTTAAAGAGTTGGTTCACCCCGCCATCTGCCGCCGGGCGGACACAATGCAAAATGAATGCTGAGATGCGGGCGTCCGGCGCGTTATAATAGCCATCGGTGTGCCAGTTCATGCCGCGCGGCGAATAGGGGATAAATCCGCGTTGATTGCCCTTGTCGGTGACACGCAGGGCGACAACGCCGGTGCCATCGGCGGACCTGTGCGCCTCGGCAACCTTCAATCCGAAAGCAGCGGCAAAATCTCCGACCGGGGGAATATCTGTGGCGGAATGTTCAGAATCGCCGCCTGAATCGTCACTTGTGTAGAGCGCAAAATTGGCAGCATCACAGCGGTTTGTTAACTCGGAAACGACAGATTCGCCGGGATTCGACAGGTCTGAGACCTCGACCGGGGCCTGATTTAGCGCAATTTCCGCCGCTTTTAGTCGGTTTGAACGCCATTCATCGTAGGCTGCGGATCCGTCCAGAGATTCCCAGTTAAACATCTGATTATTATTACTTAATGCTGACATTCGCTGCACCGTTTTTTGGGGTTTTCCAGGGCCTTTCACGGGGATTTATGGCCGTTTTGACGCATGGAGGGGTTTTGTTGATTGATTATTACATTCGATTATTTAAATGTATAGCCAGCGAAGCAGCGAGGTGATAGACTCTAAGCGTGAGGATTTAAGATATATCCACGCGGTATCTTTGAGGCAGGGATACCTTTAGGGTTAGACCCTTCTACTGCGACCATATCCGGCCAGACGATGGCCAAGACAAAATTGAGAATCGGGAGGATTCTATGAAAGACGGAGATCACACAGGCGACGAGCCAAACAAAGGCAAGCCCGCTCTTCATCCGACACCTCATCTGGATCAACTTGAGGATGGGCCATGGCCCAGCTTTGTGACCGGCATCAAAAAGTTGCGGGACGAAGGTGTTCCGAACAATCAGTTGGTCATGAATGACCTTTTGGGCCAGTTGAACCATTCCTATGAAAACCGTCTGGGTTACTGGAAGGGTGGCGCTGTTTCGGTGTTCGGGTATGGCGGCGGTATCATCCCGCGCTTTTCCGAAGTGGCCGACAAATTCCCTGAGTCCAAAGAATTTCACACTCTGCGGGTAATGCCTCCTCCGGGCTTTCACTATACCACTGACTTGCTGCGCCAGATGGCCGACATATGGGAAGAGCATGGCTCGGGCCTGATCGCATTCCATGGCCAGTCCGGCGACATCATGTTCCAGGGCTGTACCACCGAGAACACCCAGAAAGCGTTTGATGCGCTGAACAAGATTGGTTTCGACCTTGGCGGCGCGGGGCCGGCTTTGCGGACTTCCATGAGCTGTGTGGGTGCCGCCCGTTGCGAGCAGTCGTGCTTTGATGAACAACGCGCCCTGCGTGGGATCATCAACAATCTGCTGGACGAAATGCACCGTCCCGCACTGCCGTATAAGTTCAAGTTCAAGTTTTCGGGTTGTGCCAATGACTGTGTCAACGCCATTCACCGGTCTGACATGGCGGTGATTGGTACGTGGCGCGATGACATCAAGATCAACCAGGAAAAGGTCAAGGAACATGTGGCCGAGAAGGGCCGCAAGTATACCATCGACACGGTGGTTTCCATGTGTCCGACGCGGGCGATCTCGCTTAACGACGATGACACCATCGACATCGACAACAAATCCTGCGTGCGCTGCATGCACTGTATCAACGTGATGACCAAGGCGCTTTCCCCTGGTGATGACAAAGGTGTGTCGGTTCTGGTTGGCGGTAAACGCTCGCTGAAAGTTGGCGATCTGATGGGCATCATGGTTGTGCCATTCATGAAGCTGGAAACGGACGAAGATTTCGAGACACTCGAAACTCTGGCTGAAGATCTGGTTGAATTCTTCGCCGATAACGCGCTTGAGCATGAGCGTGTTGGCGAGACGATTGACCGGATCGGCCTGCCGGCGTTCCTGGATGCGATGGAAATTGACGTTGATCCGAACATGGTCGCCCACCCGACAACATCAAGCTATGTGCGGACGGACGATTTTGACGAAGAAGCAGAAAAGTGGTTCGAGCGTAAGGCGCAAGAGGCCGGTCTGCAGATCAGCGCCGAGTAATCTGCGTATCTGAAGCTAAGTTTTGAGAATTGGCCTAGCCGGATTTATCCGGCCCTGAGGGAGAACAGTAAGATGAGCCAGACGGCTGAAGAAGTAAAACCACGTACGGCGGACGAAGTTGGTGTGCCGGATCCGTTCCAGTACATGCACCCGACGTTAAGAGAAAACTACGGCGCATGGGACTATCACGACCGCCCGCAAGCTGGCGTTCTGCGCCATGTGGCGAAATCAGGCGACGTGGTTTACACCGTGCGCGCCGGAACCCAGCGGCAGATGGATGTTTTCACCATCCGCACGCTGGCCGATATCGCCGATAATTTTGCCGAAGGGCATGTGCGGTTCACCACGCGTTCGAACATTGAATATATGGTCACCAAAGAAGAAATGGTGGCACCTTTGGTCGAAGCGCTGAACGCCGCAGGATTCCCGATCGGCGGCACAGGCGCGTCTGTTTCGATGATCAGCCACACCCAGGGCTGGTTGCATTGTGACATTCCCGGCACCGATGCGTCGGGCGTGGTCAAAGGCATGATGGACATGCTGCACAATGAGTTCATTCAGGAAAAGATGCCTAACCGGCTGAAGATCACCACATCCTGCTGTCAGATCAACTGTGGCGGGCAGGGTGATATTGCCATCAACGTGCAATATACCAAGCCGCCCAAGATCAACCACGATCTGGTTGCCAACGTTTGCGAACGGCCCAGCGTTGTGGCGCGTTGCCCGGTTGCGGCGATCCGGCCTGCGATGGTCAACGGCAAGCCGTCGCTGGAAGTTGACGAAAAGAAATGCGTTTGCTGCGGGGCCTGTTATCCGCCTTGTCCGCCGATGCAGATCAACAGCGACGACAGCACCAAGATTGCGATCTGGGTTGGTGGCAAGCATTCGAATGCCCGTACCAAGCCGACATTCCACAAGTTGGCGGTTGCCAACCTTCCTAACAACGCGCCGCATTGGCCCGAGGTTAAGGAAGTCGTTGGTCGCATCGTTGCCGCCTATAAGTCCGATGCCAAACATTGGGAGCGGATGGGCGAATGGATCGACCGTATCGGCTGGCCTCGGTTCTTTGAGATGACCGAACTGGCGTTCACCAAACACCACCTGGATATCTGGACTGGATCGCGTCACACGATGAACCATTCCGCGCATATCCATTTCTAGGGGCTGAATACGTGAAGTTTGGAGTAGTCATAAGTGAAGGCCCGTATACGCATCAAGCGGCGGATACGGCCTATCATTTCGTCAAATCGGCGATTGCCAAGGGGCATGAGGTGCCGCGTGTGTTTTTCTATCACGACGGGGTCAATGTCGCGTCGCGCCTAAGTGTGCCGCCGCAGGATGAACGGCACATTCAGAACAACTGGACCGCGTTGGCCAAGGATCACGGTGTTGATCTGGTGGTTTGCATCGCCGCCGCCCAACGGCGCGGCATGCTGGACGATAACGAGGCCAGGCGCCAAGGCAAAGACGCCAGTAATATTGCCGAGGGGTTCCGGATTTCCGGCCTTGGGCAGTTGATTGAAATGGGTATCCAGACCGACCGTCTGGTTACGTTTGGCGATTAGAGAGGGCGGGAAATGTCTGAGATCAAAAAATTCCTCTACGTGAACCGCAAAGCGCCGTATGGCACAATCTATGCGCTGGAAAGCCTGGAAGTTGTGCTGATTGGGGCGGCGTTTGAACAGGATGTTAGCCTGGCGTTTCTCGATGACGGTGTGTTCCAGCTGACCAAAGGTCAGAGCACGGATGGCATCGGCATCAAGAACTTTTCGCCGACTTACCGCGCGCTGGGCGACTATGAAGTGACCAAACTTTATGTCGAACAGGAATCGCTGGACGAGCGTGGATTGACGTTGGATGACCTGCAAGCGGTTGTTTATGAAGACGAAGATGACGATTGGGAAGAAAAGCCTTCTATCCGCGTCGTCAACCGTGCTGAGATGGCCGACTTAATGGCCGATCAGGACGTGGTTTTAAGCTTTTAAGAGGGGGCGGATATGTCAACATTACACACAGTCAACAAATCGCCCTTTGCCACGGGATCGCTGGCAAGCTGTCTGGCGCATTGCAAGGACGGCGATGCCGTTCTGATGATTGAAGACGGGGTTTATGGCGGGCTTTCGGGCACTGCCGTTGCCGACCTCGTGCAACAAAAGACTGGATCGGTAGCGATCTATGTTCTAAGCGCGGACTCAGAAGCGCGCGGACTGGCGGCTGAAAAGCTGCTACAGGGAATAAAAGGCGTAGACTATGACGGGTTTGTCGATCTGGTCGCTGACCACGATCGCACCCAAAGCTGGCTTTGAAATAGTCCCCTTGGCGGGGCAAACTAAAAAGGAAGATACCAATGGATTATGATGTAAACGGGACGACTGTTGCGGCCGACGAAGAGGGTTATATCACCAACCTGAACGAATGGACCAAAGAGCTGGCCGACGTGATTGCCGTCAACGAAAAGATCGACATGAACGAAGAACACTGGGAAGTTGTGAACTTTCTGCGTGACTATTACGAAGAATATCAGATCGCTCCGGCGGTTCGGGTTCTGATCAAGTCGGTCAAAAAGACCATGGGCAAAGAAAAAGGCAACAACAAGTACATGTACGAATTGTTCCCTTATGGTCCGGCCAAGCAGGCATGTAAGATCGCGGGTCTTCCTAAGCCGACTGGCTGCGTGTAATTCACGTAAGTTACTGACTTTAAAGAACACTCACAAACACTACGGGAGAAGTGCGCGTGCTTTCTGTACTTTATGCGATATTATTCTACGTGGCGACGGCGATTATGGTCGTCGGCGTTGGCATGAAAATTCGCAAATATGCGCGTGTACCAGCACCGTTGAAAATCCCCACCACGCCCGCGCCGACGACGCAGACGGGCGTGGTGTTAAGGATGTTTCGAGAGGTAGTGTTCTTTGAAAGCCTGTTCAAATCCAACAAGTGGATTTGGATATTCTCTTGGGTATTTCACATGGGCATGTGGCTGGTTCTGATCCGCCACCTGCGTTATTTCACCCAACCCGTCTGGGAATGGGTGGTGTTTGCACAACCCTACGGAACCTATGCCGGGTTCGCCATGTTGGGTGGCCTTCTGGGCCTGTGGGCGCGGCGGTTTCTGGTGGAACGTATTCGCTATATCTCAAACCCGTCCGATCATCTGATGCTGGCCTTGCTGGTGGCAATTGTCGGCTCTGGTCTGATGATGCGTTTTGTTGGCTCTGCCGATATCATCATGGTCAAGGCGTATATGCTGGGGCTGATGCGGTTGCGGATTGAAACGTTGCCAGCCAATCCTGTGTTGTTGTTGCATCTGGGTCTGGTGGCCAGCCTGATGATCATCTTTCCGATCTCGAAACTGATGCACGCGCCGGGCGTATTCTTTAGCCCGACCCGCAACCAAATCGACAACCCACGCGAAAAACGTCACCTGGCCCCCTGGGCCGCCGAGCTGGAGAAATAATCATGGCTGACGGCGACGATATTCGTAAAATGGCGCACCCGCTAGAGATTCCACGGCTGGCTTGTGGGGCGATGGCGGACTTGGAGCCGTTCCGCGCCAAGCCAGAGCATCAGGAACCGCTGGGGTTTCCAGGCGAGTTGGTGGAAAACTGGAAAGAAAAGGCGCTGGAAAAGATGGCCGATCTGGCCAGCAAAAACCGCGCGTTTCAGGTTTATCTTGAAACCTGTGTGAAGTGTGGCGCTTGCACCGATAAGTGCCATTATTTCCTTGGCACGGGTGACCCCAAGAATATGCCGGTGGCACGCCAAGACCTGTTGCGGTCCGTCTATCAGCGGTATTTCACTTTTGCAGGCAAGTATTTCCCGAAACTGGTCGGCGCGCGTGATTTGACCGAGGATGTTCTGAACGAATGGTATTCCTATTATCACCAGTGTTCTGAATGTCGTCGTTGTTCGGTGTTCTGCCCGTATGGCATTGATACCGCCGAGATAACCATGGCCGCGCGTGATATCATGGCGCATATCGGCATCGGCCAGAAATACAGCAACGAGATTATCGGCAAAGTCCATAAAATTGGCAATAACTTGGGGCTAAACCCCAAGGCGCTGCGGGCGACGCTGGAAGACCTTGAGGAAGACCTTGAGGATGAAACCGGCATTTCTGTACGCATTCCTTTGGATGAAAAAGGCGCCGATATCCTGCTGATCACGCCGAGTGCGGATTTCTTTGCCGAGCCGCATATCGACGGGTTGCTGGGCTATGCCAAGGTGTTTCACGAGGCCGGGGTTAGCTGGACGGTAAGTTCTTATGCGTCCGAGGCGGCCAACTTTGGTCTGTTCATCGGGTCATATGAACAGATGCGCGAAATTTCCATTCGTATCCGTGATGCGGCCAAGGATTTGGGCGTTAAACGGATTATCTTTGGCGAATGTGGCCATGCGTGGCGGGTCGGCTATTCTTTCCTGAACACATTGGCAGGGCCGTTTGATTTTCTTGACCCGAACTATCCTGTGCCGCAGCATATTCTGGATTTCACCTGGCAGGAAATTCAAAAAGGCACGCTGAATATTGATAAGTCGCGCAACGATGATATCCGCCTGACCTATCACGATAGTTGTAACGTGGCGCGCGCGTCGCGGATCACCGATGAACCGGGCAGTCAGTTTGAAATTCCGCGCAACGTGATCAAGGCCGTGTGCAACAATTTCTATGAGATGGAACGCACAACCACCCATGAAAGCACCCTGTGTTGTGGCGGTGGTGGGGGCCTTCTGACCGACGACCTGATGGAGCTGCGCACAAAAGGCGCGAGCCCGAGGATGACAGCGGTGCAGCAAGTGACAGAGGACCACGGAGTGACGCATATGGCGGCGATCTGTGCGATCTGTAAAACCCAGTTTTCCAAGATCATGCCTAAATTTGGCTATGAAATGGATTCGATCCTTTCAGTCCATCAATTGGTTTCGAACGCAATAATACTGACAGGTCAGGATCCTGACAGAGAAGTCGATGAATAAGGTTAGAACGCGAAAAATCGCGACAGCGGAGGGATAAGATATGAAAGACGAAGATCTCACATTTCTGAAGTTCACCGAAGGGGAAACCCCGAACGATATGGAACTGGATGAGAAGATTCTCATGCAGGACACGTCTTATAAATGTCCGACTTATATTCATCGCACCCCACCTTGTCAGGGGTCGTGCCCGGCTGGCGAAGATATTCGTGGCTGGCTTAATATTGTTCGTGGCATTGAAAAACCGCCGGTTGATGGCGACGGCAATGAGATGGACTGGAAGGACTATGCGTTTCTGCGGTCTACCGATGCCAACCCGTTCCCGGCGATTATGGGCCGGGTTTGCCCGGCCCCTTGCGAAGATGGTTGTAACCGTAATGAAGTTGAGGATCACGTTGGTATCAACGCGGTTGAGCATTTCATCGGCGATCATGCGCTTGAAAACAAGTTGTCCCTGCGTGGGGCGGGGCCGGATACCGGCAAACATATTGCCTTGATCGGTGGCGGCATTGCCAGCCTGACGGCGGCCTATCAATTGCGTCGGCTCGGTCACGCCGCGACGATCTTTGAAGCGCATGACAAATTGGGCGGAATGATGCGTTACGGCATCCCCGGTTACCGGACGCCACGCGAGGTGCTGGATGGTGAGATTAAGCGTATCCTCGACATGGGTGTTACGGTCAAAACCGGCGTCAAGATTGGCAAAGACATCCAATTTGAAGACCTCGAGCGGGACTATGACGCCGTGTTTGTCGGCATTGGCGCCCAAAGCGGAACGCCGATCCCTATTCCCGGCGCGGCCGAGGCCAGCAATTGCATTAGCGGCGTGGCGTTTCTTGAGGCATTCAACGACGGACGTTTGCAGCACGGTGCCCAAAAGGTTCTGGTGATTGGCGGCGGCGATACGGCGATGGACGTGGCGGCAGTTGCCCGGCGTTTGGGGCACATCAAACAAAGCCATGAAAAGGATCGCCCGGAATATGTGATTCTGGGCCAGACGGCGCATGACGTGGCCAGCGTGGCCAAGCGGCAGGGTGCGGATGTAACGGTGGTATATCGCCGTCCCGTTGACAAGATGCCTGCCACCAAGGACGAAGTTCGCCATGTGCGCGCCGAGGGGGTCGAGATCATCGGCTCTTTGGTGCCACTAGAGGTGGTAATGGAAGGGCCTGACCGGGCCAAGGCGCTGCGCGTTGCCACCGCCGATTGGTCGACCGGCAAGATGCAGATCGTCGAGGGTTCCGAGCAGGATATCGAATGTGATCTGATCGTTGCGGCGATTGGTCAGGTCGGTGATCTGCAAGGCCTGGAAGAACTGGACAACGGCTGGGGCCTGATCAACGCGGACGAACATTTCCGCTGGCCGGATCGCAAGGGTATCTTTGTTGCCGGCGACGTGATCAAGCCGCATTTGCTGACCACCGCCGTGGGGCAGGCGTCAATCGCTGTGAATGCGATTGACCATTATCTGCGCGGCGAAGAACAGGAAAAGCCGCCAAAGGTGAATGTGCATCACTTCGACCTGCTGGAAAAGCTGCGCGAAAGCGGGCATGAGCCGGGCGAATATGATCATGTGGCGCGTGAAGGCACGGACAGTGCTGACTATGCGGTGCATAACTATGATGATCGCGCGTATAATCAGATCGTACCATCGGACGAATTGTTCCTTGGACACTGGCAGTATGATGCGCGATTCCACCGAAAAGAAAACCATATCGGCGATCAGAATGTCCTGGGGCATTTTGACGAACGCCTTTATGGTCCAGACTCGGATCAGGCCCGCAAAGAGGCCGATCGGTGCATGTCTTGTGGCATGTGCTTTGAATGCGATAACTGCGTGATTTACTGTCCGCAGGACGCGATTTTCCGGGTGAAAAAGTCTGACAGGACTCACGGGCGTTACGTTGACACGGACTATGGCAAATGCATCGGTTGCCATATCTGCGCTGATGTTTGCCCATCTGGATACATCAAAATGGGGCTGGGCGAGTAACGCCCGGCACCGGTAAGCGAGCAAGGTATGAGCATGAACAAACCCAACCTGACATTTCGGCGCTTTGAGGGCGGTGAAACCCCTGCGGACTGGGATCTGGAAGACAAAATCTTTCAGGGCGATACCACGCACAAATGCCCGACTTACGTGAATAAAACGCCCCCCTGTCAGGGGTCGTGCCCATCGGGCCACGAAATTCGCGGCTGGTTGGCGATTGCCCGCGGCATGGACAAATCCCCGGTCGAAGGCATGGCCTGGCAGGAATATGCGTTTCAGCGCATGGCGTCGGCCAACCCGTTTCCGGCCACCATGGGCCGGGTGTGCCCCGCGCCGTGCGAAGCTGGCTGTAACCGTAACGAGGTGGATGATTACGTCGGCATCAACGCGGTTGAGCAATATGTCGGTGACTGGGCTAACGAGAACAACATCAAGCTGCTGAGCGCGGGTGTTGATACCGGTAAAAAGATCGCCGTTATCGGCGGCGGGCCTGCGGGTCTTTCGGCTGCGTATTACCTGCGTCTTGACGGGCATGCGGTCACGATCTTTGAATCGCATTCCGAACTGGGTGGCATGATGCGTTACGGCATCCCGGGATACCGGACGCCGCGTTCCATGCTGGACAGTGAAATTGGCCGGATCATCGACCTTGGGGTCGAGGTGCGCCTTGAAACTGTTGTCGGCGCTGACGTGTCGGTGGATGATCTGGAACGTGATTACGACGCGATTTATTGGGCGATTGGTGCCCAATCGGGCCGCTCTTTGCCGATTCCCGGCTGGGAAGGCACCGAAAACTGCATCAACGGCATCGAATTTCTGGACGCGTTCAACCAGGGCTATGTTCTGGGTACGGCGCAGAATGTTCTGGTCATTGGTGGTGGCGATACATCTGTGGACGTGGCCTCGGTGGCGCGCCGTTTGGGCCATATTACTAAGCCGGGCACGCCCGAGCGCAGCGACGGCACGGTGATTAATTTCACCGGTCAGGACGTTGCCGGATCGCTGACCCGCGAGGGGATGAAGGCGACGCTGACGTCGCTGTTCCCGATCGAGGAAATGACCGCCGCCGCGCACGAGCGTGAAGACGCCAAACGCGAAGGCGTGGACATTCGCGGTTCTGTTATGCCGCTTGAGGTGATCAAGGACGACCAAGGCCGGGCCGTTGCCATGCGCATGTGCGAATGCGACATGGTCAAAGGGCGGCCAGTGCCGCGCGAGGGAACCGAGTTTGAGATCAAGGTTGATATCGTCATCGCCGCCATCGGTCAGATGGGCAATTTCGACGGGATCGAAGGCATGGACGGGGGCAAAGGGTTCATTGACGCCACGCCAACCTTTCAGGTCGAAGGGCGTGAAAAGCACTTTGCCGGTGGTGACATTCTTAAGCCGCACCTGCTGACCACGGCCATCGGCCATGGCCGCATAGGGGCCGAAGTGATCACCGATTTCCTGGATGACGGAGAGGTGGCCAAGCGTCCCAAGGTCGACGTGCACCACTTTAACCTGATGCAGGAATTGCAGCAGCGTGACCATTCGCCCAATCCTTACGATCAACTGGCAACACGCGGCACGGACAGCGCTGACTTTGCGGTGCACAACTACGAAGACCGCAGCGACAAGCAGATCATCCCGCATGACGAGCTGTTTAAGGGTCACTTTGATTTTGTCAAACGCGAGGTACGCGGTGAAGTACATATCGAGCGGGACGAGGTTCTTGGCAATTTCGAAGAACGCATCATCGGTCTGGCCGAGGAGCAGGCGCAGAAAGAGGGCGAGCGTTGCATGTCCTGTGGCATGTGCCTTGAGTGCGACAACTGCGTGATCTATTGCCCGCAGGACGCGGTGCATCGGGTCGCCAAGGCGGACCGGACGGTGGGGCGGTATGTTTATACTGACTATTCCGCCTGCATCGGTTGCCATATCTGTGCGGACGTTTGCCCAAGCGGATTCATCAAGATGGGGCTGGGCGAGTGACACTGTTTATACGTCTGGCATTGCTGTTCGCCTTTTCGTTTGGCGCGGGGTCTTTGGCGGCTCAGGAGCGGTCTTCGTTGCTGCCGGATATTCCGGCGGCCAGCGGTGAGCCGCATGCCGAGGGCAATGAATACTGGCGGCGCAATCATATGGACCTGATGAAGCATGACCGGGATTCGACCCTGCGCGACGGGGATCGCGAAATTGCTGCCAGCCTGAAGGGCTGTTTTGATTGCCATGCGGCGAAAGATGATGCCGGGCAGGTTGTAACCTATGAAAGCGAGCAGCATTTTTGCCGGGCGTGTCATGATTACGTTGCCGTCAAGGTTGATTGTTTCATGTGTCACCGGTCAACCCCGGACGGGGTTGATGAACATGCTCTACAGGCGGCAATCCTGCCCAAGAAGCCACTGGATTCAACGGATGTTCAGGGTGTGATCGCCTATTTGAACCAAACTGAGTCCAAGCCTACGGAGGCAGGGGAATGAAGATTCCAACCCTAAAAGGGGCTGATATCAGCCGCCGTGATTTTCTGCGCAGCGGCGCAGCTGTGGCCACGGCCACGCTTGCGCCGGGTGTGACATTGATGGCGTTTGGCGGGTCCGAGGCACATGCAGCGGCAGATGCCGACAAACGCTGGGGTCTGTTGATTGACGCCAACAAATGCGACGCTGATTGCGATGCCTGCGTGTCGGCCTGTTCCAAGGAAAACGGCTGGGCTGGTGAGGGTAACCCCGAAACTGACCCGCAATGGATTCGCAAAATTACGATGCAAAACACATCGACGGGTCGCGAAGTGACCATGCCGATGATGTGTCAGCATTGTGAAGAACCACCCTGCGTTGACGTCTGCCCGACCGGTGCGTCGTTCAAGCGGGTTGATGGCATTGTTCTGGTGGACAAGCACACCTGCATTGGCTGTCGGTATTGCATGATGGCCTGCCCGTTTGATGCCCGGTCTTTTGTGCATGAGCCTGTAATCAATCAGAAAAGCCACGCACCACGCGGGCAAGGTACGGTTGAAAGCTGTACGTTATGTGTGCACCGGATCGACAAAGGCGGGCGACCGGCGTGTGTCGAGGCGTGTGAGGCGACGGGCCATGAGGCAATCATATTTGGCGATCTGAGAGACCCGGAAAGTGATATTTCCAAGCGTTTGGCGCAATATCCTTCGGTGGCTTTGCGGCCCGATCTCGATCTTAACCCGGGTGTCCGGTACACCAACCTTTAAGGGGCGATCCATCCATGGAACGGACTATCTATCGCGAAATCGAAGCCACTGGCCGGGTCTGGGGCCTGGCCGTCATTCTGGTCGGCTTTGTTCTGGCCGCTTTGGCATCGTTTTTCTATGTCGAGCATTACGGGCATATCGTGACCGGCATGACCAATCGTATCGTTTGGGGCCTGCCGCATGTTTTTGCGATTTTCCTTATTGTTGCCGCGTCTGGCGCACTGAATGTGGCGTCGATTGCCTCGGTGTTTGAACAGAAAGCCTATCGACCCAAGGCGCGTCTGTCGGCGCTTATGGCGATGTCACTGTTGATCGGCGGGTTGATGATACTGGTGCTGGATTTGGGTCGGGCTGACCGGATACTCATTGCCGCTACCACCTATAATTTCAGTTCGATCTTTGCCTGGAACCTGATCCTTTATACCGGGTTTCTTGGCATTGCCGGGGCGTATCTGTTCGCCCAAATGTCCAAATCCGTGCCCTATGCGGTCACCCGCAAAGTGGGGCTTTTGGCGTTTGTCTGGCGGCTGGCGCTGACCACGGGTACCGGTTCGATCTTTGGCTGGCTGGTGGCGCGCCCGGGCTATGACGCGGCGATCATGGCACCGATGTTCATCGCCATGTCGTTTGCTTTTGGACTGGCGATGTTCCTGCTGATGACGTCAACACTCTGCCGCCTGTCAGACCGGCCAATTGGCGACCAGTTGATGCAACGCCTTGGCCGCCTGTTGGCGGTGTTTGTGGCGGCAGTATTGTATTTCACAGCCGCGCGGCATCTGACCAACCTTTATACAATGGAACATGCCGGGTTCGAACGGTTTACCTTGGTGGACGGTGGAATTTACACCACGTTGTTCTGGCTTGGTCAGATACTGATCGGCGGGTTACTTCCGTTGGCCATTTTGCTTCTTCCGGTCTTTGGTAAATCGCCCAAGGCACCTTTGGTTGCATCTGCCTTGGTTGTGATTGGCGGATTCGCGCAAATTTATGTGATCGTTATTGGCGGTCAGGCTTATCCGATGGAAGTGTTTCCGGGCTATGAAGTTGTCACCGGTTCAGGCATGAGCGGCATTGCCGAATATACTCCCAGCCTGCCGGAGCTTCTGCTTGGCCTTGGTGGCGTCGCTGTGACGCTTCTGGCAGTCGGAGTGGGCACCAAAACCCTTCGGATTTTGCCTACCAACCTGTCTGATGCCAATATAGGTTAGGACGCTAAACATACTGAGCTGCCATATGAGCCAGGACATGCACCCTTTTGCCGAATACGTGGCGAACTTTGGTCGTGGCAAGACCAAACAGCGGCATCTGACGCTTGAGAGATCGTGCGGCAAATGCTTTGTGACGGCCATCGCATGAGTCACTTTCCCCGCTTCATGATCGCCGCGGCGCATAAATCATCCGGCAAGACGGTGATTTCCACCGGTTTGGCGGCGGCGCTGCGGCGCGCGGGTGACAAGGTATCCACCTTCAAGAAAGGCCCGGATTATATTGATCCGATGTGGCTGTCTGTGGCCTCGGGGCGGGCCTGCTACAACCTTGATTTCAATGCGATGGAACGAGGTGAAATATCCCGGTTGTTTGCCACACGGGCCAGTGAATTATCGCTGATCGAGGCCAATAAGGGGCTGTTTGATGGCGTGGCGGTTGACGGCTCGGACAGTAATGCCGAACTTGCCAAACTGCTGAGCCTGCCGGTGATCCTGGTGATCGACACAGTCGGCATGACCCGTGGCATTGCGCCCCTGTTGCAGGGGTATCAGGGCTTTGACGCAACTGTGAACATTGCCGGTGTGATCCTGAACAAGGTTGGCGGGGCGCGTCACGAAGGCAAGCTGCGTCGCGCGGTGGAAACCTATTCTGACTTGCCGGTGGTTGGCAGCGTCTGGCGCAACGACAAACTTGAGATCGGTGAACGCCATCTTGGCCTGACCACCCCGGGTGAGTTGACCGGGCGGGACGGGATGATCGAGAGCTTTGCCGATGTGGTCGGCGGGTCGGTTGATCTGGAGGCTGTTCGTGCTATCGCCGCCACCGCCCCGGATTTGGATGCGGCTGAAGCCAGCCCCGCTTTTACGCAAGTCGGGAAGGGCTTGCGTATAGGGATGGTCCGCGACGCGGCTTTCGGTTTTTATTATGCGGATGACTTGGAGGCGTTCCGGGCATCCGGGGCGGAACTGGTGTTCATTGATGCCATCAATGATGCGAAATTGCCGGACATCGACGGGCTGTTTATCGGCGGGGGGTTCCCCGAAATGCAGATGAAGCCGTTGGCTGCCAATGTCGATTTGCGCGGCGACATCAAACAAAAGCTGACTGGTGGATTGCCCTGTTATGCCGAATGCGGTGGGTTGATGTACCTGTGTGACAGCCTGCACTGGAACGGACAGGTGGCGGCGATGGTTGGCTTGATACCGGGCGATGCGGTGATGCATACGCGGCCTCAGGGGCGGGGGTATGCGCGCTTTCAAACGACCCGGAACCACCCTTGGGGGGCAGAGGGGCGACAGGTGCAGGCGCATGAATTTCACTATGCGAGTATCGATAATTTGTCTGACGGAACGGCGTTCGCCCGCGACATTCAGCGCGGGCACGGGTTTGATGGTGCGCAGGATGGGGTGATTATTTCTAACACGCTGGCCGGATTCTGCCATCTGCACAATTCAGACAGGTGCCCGTGGGTGGCCCAATTTCTTGGCTTTGTTGCGCGTAATAGGCGCAGCCGTTAATAACAGCCCCCGAAACGAAGAAAGCCCGCCGAAAACGACGGGCTTTCCAATTTATATCAGACGCCCGTTAAGTGCGCTTGATCTCAAACTTATAGACGTCGCCTTCCGAGGACGAGCTAAGCAACTCGTTACCGGTCTGATTGCAGAAGGCAGAAAAGTCAGCAACCGAACCGGGGTCGGTAGCACTGATTTCCAGCACATCGCCGGCGCTCAGAGTTTTCAGCATTTTCTTTGCCTTCAGGATTGGCAGCGGGCAGTTCAGCCCTTCGGCGTTCAGTTGTGCATTAGCCATTTGGTTTTTTCCTTTCCCGGAATGCTCCGGTGACTGTTCGATTGTTCAGGTTAGATAAACAGGTTGATGTCCGACTTGACCGCACCTTCGATATAGGTCGCAGCACCGCCCAGTTCGATCCCGTCGATCATGTCGTCGAGGGAGTATTCAAACAGGTCCAGCGTCATCTGGCAGGCAATCATGCGCACGTCGCTTTCCACGGCCGCTTCGCGCAGGTCCTCGATCGAGGCCACGCCTTTTTTCGCCATCAGGTTCTTCATCATCTTGCCGGCCATGCCGCCAACGCCGGGCATTACTGATAAAAGGTTCGGCATCGCCATGTGTCCACCCATCATCGGCATCTCCATCGCCGGGTTGCCCAGCGGCGTAAACTTCATGTTCAGTTTCTTTTTCAGCAGGGGCAGGCCGTAGAAAGTAAAGAACATCGTTACGTTCAGGTCCATGGCGGCGGCCGTGGTGGCCAGAATGAACGGAGGATAGGCCCAGTCCAGTGACCCCTTGGTCACAATGATTGACATGCTCTTGGCATTGTCCAGTTGATCTCCGTCCAGCATCACATTCTCCCTTTGGAAAGCTGTTCACAGTGTTTTCACAATGTATTCGTGGTGTTTTCGTGAATTTCATATTGTCATAATTGAATACAAAAAAGATCTCCGGGTCAAGTCACAATGAATTCAGAACCCGGAATGCCAAATAGCGCGGTAAGTTCGCGAAAATTTGTAGAGACTAAACAACAAGATATGCGTATATATGATTATGTATCCGGTTAGGCCGGGGCGCGCATTTGGCAGGTAAGGGGCGGGAAATGATTGAGATTTGGAAAGAAATGGTGGTGGAATCACCGGCGTTCTATATCGGCTGGGGTGGATTCCTGATTGGCCTGATCTTTGGCTATATCGTCTACAAGACCAACTTTTGCACCATGGGGTCAATCTCGGACATCCTGTCATTCGGTGATTACAGCCGGTTTCGGGCCTGGCTTTTGGCAGCAGCAGTGGCGATCCTTGGGGTCGCGTGGATCCGCAGCCTTGATATCGTCGACATGAATACAACGATGTATCTGAACCCCAGTTTTGGCTGGGGCGCGAACACGGTTGGCGGGTTGTTGTTCGGCTTTGGTATGGTGTTTTCCGGCGGCTGCATCAGCCGCAATCTTGTGCGCGCGGGCGGGGGTGACATGCGTTCAGTCGTGGTGCTGATCATTGCGGGCATCTTTGGCTATATGACCATCGGCGGCATGATTGGCCCGGTACGGCTGGCATTGTTCGGGCCGTTTACACTCGATTTGGCGGAGATGGGGTTAGAGACGCAATCCATGGGGGATATCCTGGCCCACTTCACCGGGATGAGCATTGAAACGGCGACCACTGTGATGGTTGTCGTGCTGGCCGGGGCGTTGTTGATCTATGCCTTCATGGACAAGGGGTTTCGCGGCTCTCCACTCAATATCATCGCCGGTGTGGGTTTGGGGTTGTGCGTGGTGGCGGGCTGGTTCCTGACCGCGCTAGCGGTGGACGATTTTGCCGACGTGCCGGTGCAGTTGATCTCGTTGACTTATGTGCGCCCGGTAGGGGACTCGCTTGATTACGCCATGCGCTTTACGGCCTTGGGCGCGCCGGGGTTTGGCGTTGTGACTACTATCGGCGCATTGCTGGGCGGCTTTGTCGGGGCGGTTACTTCGGGACGGTTCAGCCTGACCACCTTTGCCGACCCGGGCGATAGCGTGCGTAACATGTTTGGCGCGGCCCTGATGGGCATCGGCGGGGTTTTGGCGCTTGGCTGTACGGTCGGGCAGGCGATGACCGGGTTTTCGACGCTGGCCGTGGGGTCATTGCTGACGTTTGTGTTCATTGTCGTGGGCGGCATTGTCGGCATGAAGACGATGGAAGCGATTGCCTAAAGCGTGGCGGGGTGAACCCCGCCCTACGGTTTGACTGCAAACATCTTTGTGACGTCGCGGGTGCGGTTCCTTTGTCTCCATGCACCTCGCTGCAGTAAGTTGTAGGGTGGGCAATATTGCCCACCTTCGTGTATCATATCACGGGTTGAACTGGCGGCAGACCTGACCTATACGCCCACGGTGGCCGTATGGGCCATAGAATCAAAATCAAGAAACGCCGTGGTTGGTCCCTTTCGCTTCATGGGCCACATCCGGCAAAGGAGAAGCGAAATGAAACTGCATGAACTAAGTGATAATCCGGGTGCCACCAAGAAACGCAAGCGCGTTGGTCGTGGTCCGGGCTCGGGCACCGGTAAGATGGGTGGCCGGGGTATCAAAGGCCAGAAATCCCGTTCGGGTGTGGCGATCAATGGGTATGAAGGCGGTCAGATGCCTTTGTATCAGCGTCTGCCAAAGCGCGGCTTTAACAAGCCGAACCGCAAGGCGTTTGCCGTGATCAACCTGGGCCTGATCCAGAAATTCATCGACGCCAAGAAGTTGGATGCCAAAGCCGCGATCACCGAGGACGTTCTGATTGCAAGCGGGCTGGTGCGGCGCAAGCTGGACGGCATTCGGGTGCTGGCCAAGGGTGAAGTTACTTCAAAACTCTCGTTGGAAGTGACCGGTGCGTCGAAATCGGCCGTTGAGGCGGTTGAGAAGGCTGGCGGCTCGCTGACAATCACAAAGGCGGCTGAGAAAGCACCTGCGGCTGAGTAACGGGTTGTTAGTGGCGTCTGCGCCGCTTACATAGTCGTTCAAGTTTTCCATTGATGCCGCCCGAGCCGGAAAACGGTTCCGGGCGGCGTTTTTATATAAAGAGACCTAACACATGGTATCAGCAGCGGAACAAATGGCAGCCAACACAAGTTGGGCCGCCCTTGGTAAAGCCACAGACCTGCGCAACCGTATCCTGTTCACCCTTGGCCTGTTGATTGTGTACCGTTTGGGCACCTTCATCCCGGTGCCGGGCATTGATGGCGCGGCTTTGCGCGAATTCATGGAGCAGGCCGGGCAAGGCATTGGTGGCATGGTTAGCATGTTCACTGGCGGCGCTTTGGGGCGGATGGGCATTCTGGCGCTGGGAATCATGCCATATATTTCGGCATCCATTATTGTGCAACTTTTGACGGCGATGGTGCCTTCGTTGGAGCAGCTCAAAAAAGAGGGCGAACAGGGTCGCAAGAAGATCAACCAATATACCCGTTATGGTACGGTGGCATTGGCGACGGTGCAGTCTTACGGGCTGGCTGTTTCGTTGGAAGCTGGCGACATGGCGTTCGAACCGGGGATGTATTTCCGCCTGTCGACGATGATTACTTTGGTCGGCGGGACTATGTTCCTGATGTGGCTGGGTGAGCAGATTACCGCACGGGGCCTTGGCAACGGTATTTCGCTGATCATTTTTGTCGGCATCATCGCCGAGGTTCCAGCGGCGATTGCACAGTTCTTTGCCACTGGCCGCTCTGGCGAGCTTAACCCAGCGGTGATTGTCGGCGTGATGCTGATGGTGATCGTCACCATAACGTTTGTGGTGTTTATGGAGAGGGCTTTACGCAAGATCCATATTCAGTACCCCCGCCGTCAGGTGGGGATGAAAATGTATGATGGCGGGTCGTCGCATCTGCCGGTCAAGGTCAACCCGGCGGGCGTTATCCCGGCGATCTTTGCATCATCGTTGTTGCTGCTGCCAGTGACGGTTTCGACATTCTCATCCGGTGCTGCAAGCGGGCCGGTTATGTCGTGGCTGCTGGCTAACTTTGGCCCGGGTCAGCCGCTTTATCTGTTGTTCTTTGTCAGCATGATCATCTTCTTTGCCTATTTCTATACCTTCAACGTATCGTTCAAGCCGGACGATGTGGCTGATAATCTGAAAAACCAGAACGGCTTTGTGCCCGGTATTCGCCCAGGTAAAAAGACGGCGGAATATCTGGAATATGTGGTTAACCGGGTGTTGGTTCTGGGTTCGGGTTACCTCGCATTGGTCTGTTTGTTGCCGGAAATCCTGAGGGGGCAGTTTGCCATTCCGTTCTACTTTGGCGGCACCTCGGTGCTGATTGTGGTATCGGTGACGATGGACACCATTCAGCAGGCGCAAAGTCATTTGCTGGCGCATCAGTACGAAGGGTTAATCGAAAAGTCACAGTTGCGCGGCAAGGGTGGCCGTAAACGTGGCAAAAAGGGGCCTGCGCGTAGATGAACATTATCCTGATGGGCCCGCCGGGTGCGGGCAAAGGCACCCAAGCGCGGTTTCTGGTCGAAGAGCGTGGCATGGTGCAATTGTCCACCGGCGACATGCTGCGCGCAGCCCGCAGCAGTGGCACCGAGATGGGTAAGATTGTGGCCGACGTAATGGACCGGGGTGATCTGGTCACGGACGAGATCGTGATCGGTCTGATCCGCGAACAGATCGAGATCGGCAAAGGCAACGGGTTCATCTTTGATGGCTTTCCCCGGACATTGGCGCAGGCGGATGCGTTGGCCGAGTTGCTTGAGGCGACAGGCCTGACGCTGGATTCAGTGATCGAGATGGAAGTGGATGACGAGGCTTTGGTGGCTCGCATCACGGCCCGTTCGACCTGTGGGGCTTGCGGAGAAGTTTATAACGACGCGACCAAGCCACAGCCTGCGGATGGGGAATGTTCCAATTGCGGGGCCTCAGATTTCCAGCGTCGGGCGGATGATAACGAAGATGCGCTGCGCAACCGGTTGATGGAATATTACAAGAAGACCTCGCCGTTGCTTGGGTATTATTATGCCAAGGGGATGTTGCAGAAGGTCGACGGGTTAGGCGAGATTGACACCGTGAAAGCCGGGATTTCAAACGTTCTGGGATAATTTCTGATGTCATCAAAGCAAGCTGATTCCAGCGCCGACGCTGAAAACCACGATCCAGGCCGCTAAATCGAAAATGCGGTGGCTTCGATTGGAGTATATCTTAGGCGATTTGATCGCACGGTTTCATTGCTGCCGCACGAGGCACAAAACCGTTTGAAATCGCCGGTGTTGACGTAGTAAATTCATGGGACTGAAGTTGAGGTGATGAAACTTTTCATCAACACTTGACCCTCCGCCGAATTCTCCCTAAAGACCCCCATCCCGCAAGGGAATCAAATTGTGTGCAGATGATTCGAACGCTGCACGCGACCACCTGAAATAATGCTGGACCTGATGGCGACACTGCCAAATGTCAGCGTTGTGAAAAAAGGGTCTGGAATGACGGACCCGCAACGAAAAGGAAAGTGACACGTGGCACGTATTGCCGGCGTAAACATCCCGACTGCAAAGCGGGTACCAATCGCCCTTACCTATATCACCGGAATCGGAAACACCTCGGCCGAGGCCATCTGCGAGGCGGTTGGCATTGAGCTGACCCGCCGGGTCAATGAGCTGAGCGATGCTGAGGTTCTGAAAATCCGCGAGCATATCGACGCCAACTTTCAGGTCGAAGGCGACCTGCGGCGCGAAGTGCAGATGAACATCAAGCGTCTGATGGACCTTGGTTGCTATCGCGGTCTGCGTCATCGTCGTAAGCTGCCGGTTCGCGGTCAGCGGACTCATACCAACGCTCGTACCCGCAAAGGCCCCGCACGGGCCATTGCCGGCAAGAAGAAATAGGGGGTCTGAGATATGGCACGTGATAAGACACGCACCCGTCGTAAGGAACGTAAAAACATTGCCGCCGGTGTGGCACATGTGAATTCGTCCTTTAACAACACTAAAATCCTGATTTCGGACGTACAGGGCAATGCAATTGCTTGGTCGTCGGCTGGCACCATGGGCTTCAAAGGCTCGCGGAAATCTACGCCTTATGCGGCGCAGATGGCGGCAGAAGATGCCGGCAAAAAGGCACAGGAACACGGCGTCAAAACGCTTGAAGTCGAAGTTCAAGGGCCAGGGGGTGGTCGGGAATCGGCATTGCGCGCGTTGGCGGCTGTTGGGTTCAACATCACCTCGATCCGTGATGTGACACCGATGGCTCACAATGGGTGCCGTCCGCCGAAACGTCGCCGCGTTTAGGCATTTGGTTACTTGCCGGGGTGTGCGTTTTGCGCGGCCCCGGTTCGTCATTTTGAAACCTCGGGCGTCTGTGTCTTTCGGACATGAGACACAGACAGGAATGGAGGGACCGCATGATCCACAAAAATTGGGCAGAACTGATCAAACCAACCCAGCTTGAAGTCAAGCCGGGTAATGATCCTGCACGCAAAGCCACTGTCGTGGCCGAACCGCTTGAGCGCGGCTTTGGTCTGACACTGGGCAACGCATTACGTCGTATTCTGATGTCATCGCTGCAAGGTGCAGCCATTACATCGGTGCAGATTGACAACGTCCTGCATGAATTTTCGTCCGTCGCCGGTGTGCGCGAGGACGTGACCGACATTATCCTGAACCTTAAGGGCGTCGCCCTGCGCATGGAAGTTGATGGGCCCAAGCGCCTGTCGATCAGTGCCAAGGGGCCAGGGGTTGTCACCGCAGGCGACATCAGCGAAAGCGCCGGAATTGATATTCTGAACGCCGAGCATGTGATTTGCCACCTGGATGATGGCGCTGACCTGTTCATGGAACTGACGGTGAATACCGGTAAGGGCTATGTTTCAGCGGAAAAGAACAAGCCAGAGGATGCGCCGATTGGCCTGATCCCGATTGACGCGATCTATTCGCCGGTCACCAAGGTTTCTTACAATGTCCAGCCGACCCGCGAAGGTCAGGTTCTGGATTATGATAAACTGACCATGAAGGTGGACACTGACGGGTCGCTGACGCCGGATGATGCAGTGGCATTTGCCGCGCGTATCCTTCAGGACCAACTGTCGATCTTCGTTAACTTTGATGAGCCGGAAGCGGCGGGTCGTGAGGCCGAGGATGATGGGTTGGAGTTCAATCCGTTGTTGCTCAAGAAGGTTGATGAGTTGGAATTGTCGGTTCGTTCGGCCAACTGCCTGAAGAACGACAATATTGTCTATATTGGTGATCTGATCCAGAAGACTGAAGCCGAAATGCTGCGGACGCCGAACTTTGGCCGCAAATCTTTGAACGAGATCAAAGAGGTTCTGTCGGGCATGGGTCTGCATCTGGGCATGGACGTCGAGGACTGGCCTCCGGACAACATTGAGGATCTGGCGAAGAAATTCGAGGATTCGTTTTAAGTGCCGGCGGGGTGAACCCCGCCCTACGGATGAATTGGTAGGGCGGGGTTCACCCCGCCGTTCCGCAAGAAGACTGGGCAATACTGCCCCAAGGAGAGGCCCCCACACGCATGGGGGTCCGGACAAAGTATAAACCTGAAGAAGGATCAAGAATATGCGTCACGCAAGAGGATACCGCCGGTTAAACCGCACACATGAGCACCGTAAAGCTCTGTTTGCCAACATGGCCGGCTCGCTCATCGAACATGAGCAAATCAAGACCACCCTGCCGAAAGCCAAGGAACTGCGTTCGGTTATTGAAAAGCTGGTGACCCTGGCCAAACGTGGCGATATCCACGCGCGTCGGCAGGCCCGTTCGCGGCTGAAGGAAGATCAGTATGTCGCCAAGTTGTTTGATATTCTTGGGCCACGCTACAAGGATCGCCAGGGCGGGTACGTCCGGGTTCTGAAAGCCGGTTTCCGGTATGGCGATATGGCGCCAATGGCGATCATCGAGTTTGTTGAGCGCGATGTGGATGCCAAAGGCAAGGCCGACAAAGAGCGGGTTGCTGCGGCGGAAGCTGCGGAATAATTTCCATCCCATTGATGGATGATGTGGCCCCTGCCGGAAACGGCGGGGGCTTTTTCGTGCCGGTGTGTGACTTGCAATCACCGCCCGGCCCCCGCATATCCTGACGGGAAAACGGAGGGGTTCTTATGGTTCGATTTATTCTGATACTCTGGCTGATGTCGCTGGCGTCGATAGGCGTGACGCAAACCCGCGTGCCAAGTTCGCAAGTTGAAATCACGCTGGGTTTTGCGCCACTGGTCAAACAGGCGGCCCCGGCGGTGGTCAATATCTACGCCAAGATAATTACCGAAGGGCGCGAGAGCGCGTTTGCCAATGACCCGTTTTTTGAGCAGTTTTTTGGCAATTT
>DAOUQK010000259.1 GCA_030625695.1 Paracoccaceae bacterium
CCCAAAACGCGCAAAATTGATCTGATCATTGGTATATCCGTTCCGGTAATTTTCTGCGGTTGATGCCTACTCGGCCGCCAATGGCACCTGATCATAGCCGATCATGGCAATCTCAGCCGCTACTTGGCTCATCACCTTGCGAAACGCTTCGAAGTTGCCATTTGGCCGAACCCGCGTTTCATCCATATAAAGCGCGCGGTCAATCTCGATCTGCACCGCATGCTGGTGCCGAGACGGACGGCCGTAAGCTTGGGTCACATAGGCCCCGGCAAACGGCGTGTTGCGCGCCACCTTCAGGCCCGCCGCCGCAAACGCCGCTTCGATCCGGTCAACAATCTCGCCGCTGGCCGCCGCGCCAAACCTGTCGCCCAGCACAATCTGGGGACGCTGGCGTTTGCCACGGGTCATGCCGTCCATCGCCTCATGCGGCATCGAATGACAATCCACCAGAATCGCCTGACCAAAGGTTGCGTGGGCTTCATCCAACAGCGACTGCAACGCGGTGTGATACGGCTGCCAATAATGGCTGATACGCAACTTGGCCTCGCCCAGCGTCATCTTACCGCTGTAAATCGCCCGCCCATTGGCCACCACCCGGGGAATAACGCCCAGCCCGGATGCCACCCGTGGGTTATGGCCCCTTCGGCGCACCCCGTCGATTAGTGCCGGGTCAAGTTCGTCGGGGCTTCGGTTCAGATCAACGTAAGCGCGCGGAACAAGGGCCTTTAGCAAAGGCGCTCCAAAACCCGGTACGGCCTCGAACAACACATCTACAAACGCGTCCTCGGACGACCGTATTCCCAGCCGGTCCAGCATCGTGGCTTTCAGGAAATCCGCGCCATATTCGGCCCCGCTGTGCGGCGAGGAAAACACCACGCAAGAGCGGTGTAATTCGGGTCGCGACAGATGATAAGATGTGGCGGGCATCAATACTCCATGTTTCCCAAAGCATATAGCACAATGAACCTGTGCCAATACCCCTTGATCACCCCTGCGCAACCTTTTATAGACCGCGCTACCGGCGCGAGAATCTCGCGCCCCATTTTGTTGGGGCATGGGGGCGGCGTTGGTATTCATGGGCGCTTAGCTCAGCGGTAGAGCACTTCGTTGACATCGAAGGGGTCACTGGTTCGATCCCAGTAGTGCCCACCATGAATTCACTGTTCCGGCCCGGTTTTACGACCGATTCGAAACGCCCGCAACACGAAGGCGCTGGCCCGCGCCGCAACGAACTAGGAGAGACCCCATGAAGGTCAAGAATTCCCTCCGCTCGCTCAAGAACCGGCACCGTGATTGCCGCATTGTGCGCCGCAAGGGTCGCGTTTACGTGATCAACAAAACCAATCCTCGGTTCAAAGCCCGCCAGGGCTAAGACAGCCAAACTATTGGTCTGGATGATTAAGCCGTACCCGGTCCCGGGTACGGCTTTTTCGCGTTTACTTCGCTCGATAATGTATCCGAGTGTTTGACTCAGTAATTACTTGCATCCTGACGAAAACCCTGTATCTGATCATTTTAGTCGGGTATATATCCGTGAAATGACAGATTTTGGGATAATGATATGAAAACCACATCCACTGGCCTTGCCACCCTTATTAGCGCTGTAATGGCCACCTCTGCCTTTGCCGGAGGAGAGTTGAACCTTTATTCTTCGCGCCACTATGACACCGACGAACGGCTGTATTCCGACTTTGAAGACGCCACCGGCATCACTATCAACCGCCTCGAAGGCAAAAGCGACGAACTGCTGGCAAGGATCCAGGCCGAAGGTGCCAATTCTCCCGCCGACGTGCTGCTAACGGTTGATACATCGCGTCTGGAACGGGCCAAGAATGTCGGCGTTCTTCAAGCCATCGACAGTGCCGTGCTTGAGGTCCGCATCCCCGGCTATCTACAGGATTCCGACAATCACTGGTTCGGTTTCTCGCAACGTGCGCGGATCATATTCTATGACAAGAACGATGTCGCCACCCCACCCACCACCTACGCCGCTCTGGCCGACCCGGCCTACAAAGGCCTGATCTGCATCCGCTCCTCCACCAACACCTATAACCAGACGCTTTTGGCCTCGATTATCACCCATGAGGGCGAAGCCGTGGCCACGGCATGGGCCCAGGGTGTGGTCGACAACATGGCCCGCGCGCCGCAAGGCGGCGACACCGACCAGATGCGTGGCATCGTTTCGGGCGAATGTGAGATTGCGGTTGGCAATACCTATTACTTTGCCCGAACGGCGCGCAAGCATGTCAAAGGCGTCAGTGACGCGCGCGATATGATCGGCTGGGTGTTCCCATCCCAGAACGGTCACGGCGCGCATATGAACCTGTCGGGGGCGGGCGTTGCGGCACATGCACCGAACAAGGACAACGCGGTAAAGTTCCTCGAATATCTGGCCAGTGCTGCGGCGCAGGAATATTTCTCGGCCGGCAATGATGAATACCCTGCTGTACCCGGCGTCGCCCTTGCCGCCCCCATCGCCTCGCTCGGGTTCTTCAAGCCGGATGATGTAAGCCTGTCTGACGTGGCCAAAAATATCCCCGCCGCTCAGAAAATCTTTAATCAGGTTGGATGGGAATAGTTAGCTCCTTCCACAGCCACTTCAAAGATCAAAGGCGCGGGCATGTTCCCGCGCCTTTTTGCGTTTTGACAATGGAAAGATAACCGACAAATAATTGTACATTGTTAACATGTCGCAGTACCGTGATATAGCGGAGCCGGGCTTTTTCCGGTTTTGACCGTTGAATATACCCTGATGGTACACCTCAATGTCTTCGGCCTGCATATTAATTTCTGATATTACCGGCAGCACTCAGCTTTACGAAGTTGAAAGCAACGCCGATGCCCTGAACCAGATCAGCGCCGTACTGACACGGATGCGTCAGATCATCGAAGATCTGGGCGGTCACTGCGTGAAATCCCAGGGCGACGATGTTCTAAGTCATTTTGATCAACCGGAACAGGCGTTTCAGGCTGCCCGGAAAATGATCTACGAAGACTGGCCCAGTTCTAGTTCAGGCGAACTTTCGGTGCATGTCGGCCTGTATTTCGGGGAATTCCTGACCCGGGACGGCGACATCTATGGCCCGCCTGTGAATACCGCCGCCAGGCTGGCCTCGCTGGCCAAGCCGAAAGAGATGCTTTTGGGGGATGAATGTTTTGATCTGCTGGAACCCGATTCCAAAAAGCACCTGACATTGATCGGAGAATTGCAGTTAAAGGGCCAATTCAGACCGACAAGGGTTTATGCCTGTTCGGCCATCGACATGTCAAAAACGACGGTTACTTTTGCCAATAAGAGCAACGATCGGGCCAGCCGTATCGACACGGCGCGTTTCAGCTATCTAGAACAAAAGTGGCAAATTAGCGAAGGCGAGACCCTGTCAATCGGGCGCTCCGGCGACAACGACATTGTGTTGGATCAGGCCTGGGTTTCTCGCCAACACGGCGTTGTATCCGTACGCCGGGGACAATTGGAATTCACTGATCACAGCTCAACCGGAAGCGTCCTGCAATCCGGGGATGGCACGGAAATCACCGTGCACCGACGGGCAACGCTGCTAAATGGCAACGGGTTGATATTCCTCGGCTCGGGCGGGTTAGAGGACACGTCAAATGCGGTCAGGTTTGACACCGCAGACATGAGCATCCGGTTTGCGCCGGACTGACGGCAACACAGGCGCTATAATCGCCGCCCCACCTGCCGACAGATCAATATCACCGGCAACAATCCCACCGCGACAATCACCAGTGACGGCACCGCCGCCCCCTCCAGCCGTTCGTCCGAGGCCAACCGATAAGCCTGAATTGCCAGGGTATCATAGTTGAACGGCCGCATGATCAACGTCGCGGGCAGTTCCTTCATCACATCGACAAACACGATCAACAGCGCGGTCAACAGGCTCGGCGTCAGAATAGGCAAATGCACCCTTCGCAAGGTGCCCAGCGGCGTTTCCCCCAACGACCGCGCGGCGGCATCCATATTGGCATGCACCATGGATTGCCCGCCTTCGTATGCGCCTAAGGCAGCCGCCAGAAACCGCACCATATAGGCCGCCACCAACAGCCAGATCGACCCGGTGATCAGCAGACCGGTCGAGATATCAAAAGTGGCGCGCATCCACGCGTCCAACGCATTGTCGAACATCGCAAACGGCACCATCAATCCGACCGCAATCACCCCGCCCGGAACCGCATAGCCCAAACGCGCGACATAGCCCGCCAGGGCCGATTGGCGCCCGGGTCTGAGGCGCTGAAAGAACCCGACCGCGATGGCGGCAAGCACCGTCACCACCGCCGCGATTCCCGCCAATGTCAGTGAGTTGGTCAGAAAGCCGACATACCGCCGACTCAGCAGGTTCTGTTCCGATTCCAACCCCATGTTGGTCAGGATCACCACCGGCAAAACAAACCCCAACACCACCGGCACCACACACAGGGTCAACGCCAACCCCGCATGCCAGCCTTTCAGGTCCGACGGCGGCATCGACATATGCGCCTTGCCTGCACTGTGATACTTGGCCCGCCCGCGCTGGCTCCGCTCGGCCATCGCCAGAACCAATGCAAACGCCAGCAACACCAGTGCCAATTGCGCCGCCCCGCCCCGGTCGCCCATGGATATCCACGACGTGTAAATCCCAGTGGCAAAGGTCTGCACCCCGAAATAGGCAACCGTGCCAAAATCGGCGATGGTCTCCATCACCGCCAGCAAAACCCCCGCCGCAATCGCAGGCCGCGCCATCGGCAGGCTGACCTTCCAGAACGCTTGTAACGCGTTGTTGCCCAGTGCCCGTGCCGCCAGAAACGCCGTCGCACTTTGTTGCAGGAACGCCGCCCGCGCCAGCAGATAGACATAAGGATACAGCACCAGAATCAGCATTACCGCTGCCCCGCCAAGCGAGCGGATTTCCGGGAACCAATAGTCACGCGGCCCCCAACCGGTCACATCGCGCAAGGTGCTTTGAACGATACCGGGATGGTCCAGCACATAGGTATAGGCATAGGCCAGCACATAAGCCGGAAACGCCAGTGGCAGCACCAAAGCGATCTCCAGCACCCGAACCCCCGGAAAGCGCGTCATGGTCACCAGCCACGCCGCCCCGACGCCCAGCGCGAATGTGCCAATCGCCACCATGACCACCAGCACAAGCGTTGTCAGCCCATACTGCAGCAACACCGTTTCGATCAGATGCGCCACCGTGTCGGTGCCACCGGTCAAGGCCGCCACAGCCACCGCCACCATCGGCAAAAGGCAAGCCCCGGCGATCAGCAAGGCGATCAGGCCAAGCGCATGGGTGCCGCCAGTATTGTGGCGTTTGCTGCCGTGAGGGGCGTAATGTTGCGTATCGGCCAAGACGGGCTTGCCTTTGGATAGGA
>DAOUQK010000330.1 GCA_030625695.1 Paracoccaceae bacterium
GATACAGCCACGAATTTCCGTGTCCTCAGTGGCCCGGCGTGAACTGGTCTGGATCGGCGCGACCCAGCGAATGCCTTCTTCAAATGCCTGGCCAAACCATTTCGGATCATCGCGAACGGCGGCAATATGGTCTGGGTTGGACAGCAATCCATAAAGGATTGTGCACAAGGCATCTCGTGGTTCGTTGATACCACCGCCAATGGCGATTTTGACGTTGGCGCGAATTTGCGACAGGGCAATGGGATCGTCTGCGTTGACCATGGCTGAGAGCGCTGAGGGGCCTTGTTCGACCAGGTGACGTTCGGATTCCCGGGCAAACAGGTTGTTCATGATGTCATGCGCCGCATCGGTGACGGCAAACGGCTCTGGCCGCAATGCAAAATTCCCGGCCCCTTCAATCAGCGCCTTAGACCAGTGGATCATCTGCGCGTCTGTCGCACTTTGGATACCCAGAAGATGGGTCAGGCAGCGGGCGGCGAACGGGGCGGCGAGGGTCGAAAACAGATCGACCACCTCGCCATGTGGCAGGCGGTTGACATAGTCTCGGGCAATCCCGGAATAAATGCCCTGCCAGTGATTCCGCATGTTGCGCGCGCTAAAGGCCGATGCCATGGCACGCCGGTCGCGTTGATGATCATCGCCATCTTTTCGCATAAGAGTATGGGCCTGAAAGGCCCGCTCCATCGGCGTTTTGGCGCCGTCGCTGGAGAACAGTTCTGGATTGTCTTTGACGGCGCGAATATCGGTGGCTTTGGTCAGGAATATGCGGCCCAGGGTCGGAACGCTGGTCACCGGGGCCGTGGTTCGCAAACGGCGGTAAATCGGATAGGGGTCGCGGGTCAGTGCGTCTATCGTAATGGACGGATCATCAGGGGGTTGGATGGCTGACATGCATTGTGTCCTCGCGGTTCACCTCATGATATCAAGTTTGCTTAACTTAGCAATTAAAATTACGGCGAGCGCCGCCATTTACGGCGACGCTCATCCGCCCGATTGGGCGTCTTCGCAGCAAGGCAGTCTCAGGCTACGTCGAAGGCAAGCGGTTTAACCTGGGTGAACAACCCGGTTGCATCGAGTTTTGAGGTGACGGTTTTTGCCACCGGTTCGTCGACATAAAGCAGGGCAATCGCCTCGCCCCCGGCGGCCGCTCGACCAAGGGTGAAGTTGGCGATATTGACGCCGTTTTCACCCATTGTTTTACCTAACGTGCCGATAATGCCCGGGACGTCTTCGTTGGTGGTATACAGCATATGCGCGCCAATCTCGGCATCGACATTGATGCCTTTGATCTGGATAAACCGCGGTTTGCCATCGCTGAACACCGTCCCCGCAACCGACCTTTCGCGTTTGAAGGTCACAACCGTGACTTTGATATAACCGTCAAACGCACCGGATTTATCCTGATTTGTAGTGGATATCTGGATGCCGCGTTCCTTGGCAATCACCGGGGCGCTCACCATGTTCACATCCGGGTTGGCCTTTTTCATGATCCCGGCAATCACACTGCAATTAAGTGCCTCAAGGTTCATATCCGCAACCGATCCATCGTAAAGGATATTGATTGCCTTGATCGGTTCATCGGTCATCTGGCCGATAAAGGACCCAAGATGCCCGGCAAGGGCAATCCACGACCCCATCACTTTGGCCTCTTCCGCTGTCACGGATGGCATGTTCAAGGCGTTGGCGACGGCACCAGTCAGCAAATAGTCGGACATCTGTTCGGCCACCTGAATGGCAACATTTTCCTGCGCTTCGGTGGTGGCCGCACCCAGATGCGGCGTGCAGACCACGTTGGGCAGGTTGAACAGTGGGTTTTCAGTCGCCGGTTCGTCGCTGAACACGTCGAAACCCGCACCGGCGATATGGTCGGATGTCAGCAGGTCCGCCAAGGCCTGTTCATCCACCAGCCCACCCCGGGCGCAATTGATGATGCGAACGCCCTTTTTGGTCTGTTCCAAGGCTTCGCGGCTAAGGATGTTACGGGTCTGGTCGGTCAGGGGCACATGTAGGGTGATGAAATCGGCATGCGCCAGAAGTTCGTCCAGTTCAACCTTGTCCACACCCATTTTTTCGGCCTTTTCAACGCCAAGAAACGGATCATAGGCCAGAACCTTCATTTTCAGACCACGGGCACGGTCGCAGACAATGCCACCAATGTTGCCGGCCCCAATCACGCCAAGGGTTTTGCCGGTCAGTTCAGTGCCCATAAAGCGCGATTTCTCCCACTTGCCGGCTTGGGTCGAAGCACTGGCCGCCGGGATCTGCCGTGCCACAGCGAACATCATGGCGATGGCATGTTCCGCGGTGGTGATCATGTTGCCAAACGGCGTGTTCATCACGATCACGCCCTTTTTTGAGGCCGCATCCTTGTCGATATTGTCGGTGCCAATGCCGGCCCGGGCAATCACCTTAAGTTTACTGGCATGGCGCAGGATGGTTTCAGTCACCTTGGTGGCCGAGCGGATGGCAAGGCCATCATATTGGCCGATCACCTCGGCCAGTTTTGCCTTGTCTTTGCCCAGGCTGGGTTCGAAATCGACATCAATACCGCGATCGCGGAATATTTGAACGGCGGTTGGGGAAAGACTGTCGGATACGAGTACTTTGGGAGCCATTTTTGTGCGTCCTTATGAATCATGTATTGGGGGCGGCGGGGTTCACCCCGCCTTGCCTTATTGAGTTTCTATCTCGGTCTCAAATGCCCAGGCCAGCCAAGGCAGCATCGCCTTGATATCCGAGGTTTCAACCGTACCGCCGCACCAGATGCGAAGGCCCGCAGGGGCATCGCGATACGCGCCGATATCCAGAGCGACGTTTTTCGATTCAAGCCGTTTGGCTACGGCTTTGGCGAATGCAGCACCATCCTTGATCCGGGGATCGTCGAATTTAAGGCATACAGAGGTATTGGACCTTGTGGACGCATCTTCGGCCAGATTGACAAGCCATGGATGGGTATCACAGAAATCAAAAACCGCCCGCGCATTGGCATCTGCCCGGGCAATCAACCCTTGCAGCCCGCCGACTGAGCGGGCCCAGTCCAAAGCCAACAAATAATCCTCGACGGCCAGCATCGAGGGCGTGTTGATGGTGGCCCCCCTGAAGATGCCTTCGATCAGTTTCCCGCCCTTGGTCAGACGAAAAATCTTTGGCAAGGGCCACGATGGCGTATAGCTTTCCAGCCGTTCTACGGCGCGCGGGGATAAAACCAGCATGCCATGCGCGGCCTCTCCGCCCAGCACCTTTTGCCAGCTAAAGGTGGTCACATCCAAACGGTCCCAGGGCAAATCACTGGCAAACGCCGCTGAGGTGGCATCGCAGATGGTCAACCCGGCACGGTCCGGCGCGATCCAGTTGCCATCCGGCACCCTGACGCCCGAAGTTGTCCCGTTCCAGGTGAACACGACATCCTTGTCAAAATCGACCGAAGCCAAGTCAATGATCTGCCCGTAGTCCGCGGTTTTAACCGATGCCTCAAGTTTTAACTGTTTGGCCACATCGGTGATCCAGCCCGCGCCAAAGCTCTCCCAAGCCAGCATTTCGACACCACGTGCGCCGAGCATTGACCACAGTGCCATCTCCATGGCACCGGTATCAGACGCAGGGACAATGCCGATGCGGTAATCGTCCGGAATGCCCAGTACCTCGCGGGTGCCTTCGATCGCTGCCAGCAGCTTGTCTTTGCCGACAGCAGCACGATGCGAGCGGCCCAAGGCGGCATTGCCAAGTTGCGACACATGAAATGTGGGAGGTTTGGCACAGGGGCCAGATGAAAAACGCGGATTTGCCGGCCGCGATGCCGGTTGTTGTATAGCCATTGATGCTACCCTTACAGATAAGTGCCCCTCGTTGGGGAGGGGTGTCCCACTTGCCGGGATACTCAAACCCCAGGAAAACATCAACATA
>DAOUQK010000377.1 GCA_030625695.1 Paracoccaceae bacterium
CCGGAAACTTCCACGTCGGCACCTGGGAAAGCGGCCCGATGATCAGCAAGATGCGCCCCTTTCCCACCCATGAATTTGTGCGCATGTTGAACGGCGAAGTGACCATTACCGAACAGGGCGGAACCGCGCAGACATTCCGCGGTGGGGATTGCTTTTTCGTGCCCAAGGGAACCGTTTGCAGCTGGAACATCCAAAGCCACGCAAAGAAACACTACGCCATTCTTGACGTGTGATCGACCAAATACGATTCCGGTGAACCCTGCACCAGACCCAAACGCGACACGCCTGGTACTGTAACTTGATGGAGTGATCTTATGTCCCGTGACCCTCGCTATGATATCCTGTTTGAACCCATTCGGATTGGCCCGGTTACAGCACCCAACCGGTTTTATCAGGCACCACACTGCAACGGCATGGGCCGCCTTTTTCCTGACAGCATGATTGCCATGCGTGGCATGAAGGCCGAAGGCGGTTGGGGTATTGTCGCAACAGAACAGTGCGATTTTCACCCCACCGGCGATGTTCAGCCATTTACCGAGACCCGCCTGTGGGGCGATATGGATGTGCCCTATCTGGCAGGCATGGTTAATGCGGTGCACAAACATGGCAGTCTGGCGGCTGTTGAACTGGTTCATAACGGCCAGGACACCGGCAATATCTATAGCCGCGAGGTTCCCATCGGACCGGTGCACCGCCCGGTGACATGGCTCAATCATCCGGTACAGGCCCGCGCTATGGATTTAAGCGATATACGCGCCTATCGTCGCTGGCACCGCAACGCGGCTTTGCGCGCGCGCAAGGCAGGGTTTGACATTGTCGTGGTCTATGCCGGACATGATGGAACGATGCCGTCGCATTTTCTGTCGCGCCGTCATAACCAGCGCAGCGATGAATACGGTGGTAGTCTGGAAAACCGTTTGCGGCTTTACCGAGAGTTGCTGCAAGACACCCTGGAAGCCGTTGGCGACACAATGGGCGTGGTCGCACGCTTTGCGGTTGACGAGATGATGGGGCCAAACGGGTTGGAGTGGCAAAACGAAGGGCGCGACGCGATCGAGATGATGGCGGAAATGCCCGACATGTGGGACGTCAATGTCAGCGATTGGGAAAACGATTCCATGACGTCGCGCTTTGCGCCCGAAGGGTACCAAGAAGATTATATCGCCTTCGTCAAACAGGTGAGCAGCAAGCCGGTTGCGGCGGTTGGCCGCTATACCTCGCCCGACACGATGGTATCGGCCATCAAGCGTGGTTTGGTTGATATGATCTGCGCCGCCCGCCCATCCATCGCCGATCCGTTCCTGCCCAATAAGATCAGGGATGGGCATGCGGACGACATCCGCGAATGCATCGGCTGCAACATTTGCGCCGCGTGGAACAATATTTCTGCCCCCATTCGCTGTACCCAGAACCCGACGATGGGCGAGGAATGGCGCAAAGACTGGCATCCGGAACAGATCGCGCCAAAAAGCACGGAGTCTCATGTGTTGGTGGTTGGAGCAGGCCCCGCCGGACTAGAGGCCGCGCACCAACTGGGCAAACGTGGCTACCGCGTCACGCTGGCCGAAGCTGGTTCGCAGGCCGGTGGGCGCGTCAGCCGTGAAAGCGCGTTGCCCAACCTAAACGCCTGGTCGAGGGTGCGCGATTATCGACTGGGCCAGATCGCGCCCATGGCCAATGTTGATCTGTACCTGAACAGCGAACTGAGCCCAAAAGACGTGCTGGAGTTTGGCGCGGACCACGTGGCAATCGCCACCGGGTCCACATGGCGGCGCGACGGGATCGGACGGCATGTCCGCGCGCCTATTCCGGGGTCTGAATTTCCATATGCCCTCAGCCCGGACGACATCATGGATGGCAAGCGCCCGGAAGGGGCTTCGGTTGTGGTGTTTGATGATGATCATTTCTACATGGGCAGCATGATGGCCGACCTGCTGGTGGGCGAAGGATATCAGGTCACGCTGGCAACACCGGGGCTATGTGTCAGCAGCTGGACCGAACACACGCTGGAGCAACAACACATTGAAAAGCGGCTTGTCAGTCTTGGAGTGGAAATCCTGCCGCGCCATTCTGTGGTGGAGCTTGGCGGGGGGGTGGTCGAAATGGTCAACCTTGTCACCGGCGAAAGTGTAAAACGCCCGGGCGTATTGGTGCCGGTGACCATGCGCCTGCCCAATGACGCGCTATATGACGCGTTGATGGATGGCCCTGACAGGCTGAAAACCGCAGGCATCAAGTCCGTGCGCCGTATCGGTGACTGCTACGGCCCGGCCACCATCGCCGCTGCAGTGTATGAGGGCCATCGCTATGCCCGTGAACTTGATACCGAAATTGATCCAGACGGCGTGCCGTTCAAGACCGTAAAATATGATCTGGAGCTGGGTGGCTGACCGTGGCCTGTCGCGCTTTCAACTTGCCCGCGACCGGGCCAGAACCTATCCCTTGGCATGCCACCCGTTATCCACATAGGTCGCTGTGCCATTTACAAAACTGGCTTCATCAGACGCCAGAAACACCACAGTATTTGCAACCTCTTCACGCCATAGCCAGCAAATATGATCGGAACAAATGTGTCATAGCGCCAGGGCGATCCATGCACGACGGCCACTGACAACCCGTCGAGATTGTTGGTGAACCAGCCGGGTTGAAACACGAGATAAATGTTACCAGATCGCGCGACGTTGTAATTGTTCAGTACCGCAGGGGTTGTGAATGCGTGGGGAAAGGTCCGACCATAGGCACCAAGTTCAAATTCCCAATCCTGATCATCCCGGTCCCCAAACAGGTATTCCTCAATCGGATGCATCAGTTCCCAGGACGTGCCAGCGTATGTTTCTGGCATTTTCTTCGCGTTCCAATCAACTATCCATTGCGGGTATTCGTCATAATAATAGCTGCTGGTCACGAACTGGCTGATGGCTTTTGAAAACCAGAATGCCTTGCCCGCATGACCCGCCATCGAAA
>DAOUQK010000334.1 GCA_030625695.1 Paracoccaceae bacterium
CGGATCATCAACGTGTCGGGAAAATTCACCCCGGCGGCGCGCACCCGTACCAGAATATGGCCCTTTTTCACCTCAGGGTCCGGCAGTTCCGTCAATTCGAGCGTTTCAGGCCCACCCACTTGTGTACTCAACATCGCTTTCATCGGCTCGTTCCCTTTGATTTCATTGTCCGCAAAATTTGGACGCCCGGTCACTATTGTCAATCGAAATCCTTAGTGCCACGCTTGCGCTCACTCTACGGTACATGAAAAAGGACTTAACCCCATGACCCCCGAAATTCTGTTTTCCCTGCACGGCAAAACCGCCCTGATCACCGGCGGTGCCACCGGCATCGGCCGCATGGCTGCCGAGGCCTTGATGCGCGCCGGTGCGCGGGTGCTGATCGCCTCGCGCAAAGGCGAGGCTTGCGAGGCCGTGGCGGCAGAGTTGAACGCAATAGATGCCCCCGGAACAGCCGAAGGCTTTGGCGGCGATGTGGGCAGTGAGGCGGGGGTTGATGCGCTGGTATCTGAGGTGAAGGACCGCACGGAAACTCTTGATATCCTGATGAATAATGCCGGTATCACCTGGGGCGCTCCGATGGGCCAGTTTCCCTTTTCCGCCTGGGAAAAGGTGATGAATGTCAATGTCGCTGGCCTGTTCCACCTGACCCAGAAATTGCTGCCAATGCTGATTGCCAGCGGCACGATTGATGACCCCTCGCGTGTGGTCAACGTCGGGTCGGTGATGGGCGAACGGGAAATGGGCGATGGGGCCTATTCTTATGCCGCGTCCAAGGCGGCGGTCATTCACCTTAGTAAGATCCTTGGCAAGGAACTGGCGGGCCATGCGGTCACCGTTAATGCGCTGGCCCCGGGCCCGTTTGTGTCGCGTATGACGGCCTTTGCCACCCATGACGAAGATATGCGCGCCAAAGTGGGCGACGATGTGCCCCTGCGCCGGGTTGGCCGGGACGAAGATATTGCCGGTTGTATGCTGTTCCTTTGTGGGCGCGGCGGCGGTTATATTACCGGGGCTGTGATCCCGGTTTCCGGTGGCATCAACGTGATGTCCGGACCAAATATCTTCGAACAAGCAATGCATTAGGACAGGACGTTAATCCATGAACATTTCCTTTAAGGACCGCGTCGCCATAGTGACCGGTGCCGGAACCGGGTTGGGTCGGGCGCATGCCCTTGGGCTCGCGGCACGTGGTGCACGGTTGGTAATCAACGATCTGGGCGTAGGTCCCGACGGCAAGGCGCAATCATCGGGGGCGGCCGAGGCCGTAGCCCAGGAAATCCGCGATTCTGGCGGCGAGGCGATCGCTCATGGCGCGGATGTGTCGAACGAAGGACAAGTCACGGATATGGTAGCGCAGGCCATGTCAAAATGGGGCCGGATCGACATTCTGGTCAACAACGCCGGCATCCTGCTGGACAAGACGTTCGCCAAGATGACCATGGCGGATTTCCGCAAAGTGGTCGACGTGCATCTGATCGGCTCGGCCAATGTTACCCATGCGGTCTGGCCTGCGATGCGTGAAGCGGGATATGGCCGGGTGGTTTTGACCTCGTCGTCATCAGGGCTGTACGGCAACTTTGGCCAGTCGAACTATGGTGCGGCCAAGGCGGCGATGATGGGGTTGATGAATGTGCTGTCAATCGAAGGCGCGCGCGACAACATCCGCGTTAATACTTTGGCCCCGACGGCAGCCACCCGGATGACCCGCGATCTTCTGCCACCTGAGGCGGCGGACCTTTTGGCACCGCAAAGCATCACACCGGGGTTGTTATATTTGCTGTCGGAGGACGCCCCCACGCGGGTGATTTTATCAGCCGGGGCAGGGTGTTACGCGCAAACACGGGTTTACGAGACCGAAGGAATTTTGCTGGAAGGGGACGCCAACACGCCCGAAGGCGTGGCGGCGCGATTCGCAGACATCGCCGATCCGGATGGTCAGCAAGAGTTAACGGACGCCTTTTCACAAACCCGCAAATATGCCCGCAAAGCCGCCGAAGCGCGCGGGCTTGATCTGAAGTGGGGTGCATGATGCGGGATTCGTTGCCTGCCGTATTAAGAGCCACCCGCTTGCCGCTGATCGCCGCCCCGTTGTTCATCATTTCAGTGCCCGAACTGGTGATCGCCCAATGCAAGGCCGGTATCATTGGATCGTTTCCGGCCCTGAACGCCCGCGAAAGCACAGGAGAGCCGCCTTTGCTTGATGCCTGGCTGACGCGGATCTCCGAAGAACTGGACCGCTATAATCAGGCCAATCCAGATACCCCGGCAGCGCCATTTGCGGTCAACCAGATTGTGCATCGGTCCAACGCGCGGCTGGAACGCGATCTTGAGATTTGTGTGCGCCACAAAGTGCCAATCTGGATTACTTCTCTGGGTGCGCGGGTTGAGGTGAACGAGGCGGCGCATTCCTGCGGTGGCATCGTTTTGCATGACGTGATCAACAACCGGTTCGCCCGCAAGGCGATTTCCAAAGGCGCAGATGGGTTGGTAGCCGTGGCCGCCGGTGCCGGGGGGCATGCGGGGTTTCAATCGCCGTTTGCTTTGGTGCGCGAGATACGCAGCTGGTTTGACGGGCCTTTGGCGCTTTCCGGTGCGATTGCCACCGGCGAGGCATTGTTGGCAGCGCGCGCATTGGGTGCTGATTTCGGCTATATGGGCTCGCCGTTTATTGCCACCGAAGAGGCCAATGCACAGGATGCTTATAAGCAGATGATCGTCGATGGCGGTGCGGATGACATCGTAACATCTTCCTTGTTTACAGGTGTTTCCGGCAATTACTTAAAGTCATCTATCGCGGCGGCGGGGATGGATCCGGAAAATTTGCAAACGGCGGATTCTTCGTCGATGAATTTCTCAAGCGGGTCCTCCAAACCCAAAGCCTGGAAAGAGGTTTGGGGATCGGGGCAAGGCATTGGCGCGGTGCATGAGGTTACAGATGTTGCCACCCTCGTGGGGCGGATTGAGCGGGAATATAAGGTTGCAGGCACCAAGCTGGCGCTTGAAATGAAGTCGCTTTACCCGTGAGTGAGCTGTTGGTTATCCGCCATGGTCAGGCGTCGTTTGGTGCCGATGATTATGATCAGTTGTCCGATCTCGGGCACAAACAATCGGCGATGGTTGGGGCAACATTACGGGATTTGGGCTGGGTGCCTGACCGGTTGGTGACCGGGACATTGTTGCGGCAAAAGCAGACACTGGCCGCGATGGGGTTTGAGTCGGCCCCCGAGGAACATGCCGGGTTCAACGAATACGATTTCCATGACCTGCTGACGGTCAAATTCAACGGTGAGGTGCCGGACCGCGTCCGGCACGACCGCAAGGCCCATTTCCGCACGTTGCGCGAAGTGATATATGAATGGCAGGATGGTGGTTTGACGGATGCCCGCGAAAGTTGGGTTAATTTTACCGCACGGGTTCAGGCCGCGCGGGGTTTTGCCTGTAATACTGAGGCCAAGCGAGTGCTGGTGGTCAGTTCGGGCGGGCCAATTGGGCAATTGGTGGCCAGCGCCTTAAAGGCCCCAGTGAAACAGATGGTGGCGCTGAACCTACAGGTCAAAAATACATCGATAACGCGGTTCTTCTGGTCTGGCGCGCGATTTACCTTGAATGAATTCAACGCAACGCCGCATTTTGGCAACCAAGACGACGCCGCGATGATGAGTTATAGCTAAGGGGGCACGACATGAGCCAATCTCTTGATCTAAAAGCCGTCGATACCTATCTGAGTGCCCATCTGCCCGGTTTCAGTGGCCCGGTAGAGGCGCAGAAATTTGATGTGGGCCAATCCAA
>DAOUQK010000129.1 GCA_030625695.1 Paracoccaceae bacterium
CCCCCTGCATGTGTTTGATGCCGGGTTGGTTAAGGGGGCCTTGCGGGTACATCGCGCGCAAGGCGGTGAAAAACTGATGGCGTTGGATGATAAAGAATACGAATTTGCCCCCGGCATGATGGTCATATCTGATGATACCGGACCTGAAAGCATTGGTGGTATCATGGGCGGTGCAACCACCGGTGTGACCGCTGACACGGTGGATGTGTTTCTGGAATCAGCATACTGGGATCATATCGAGATCGCCCTGACCGGGCGCGCCCTTAAGGTAAACTCGGACGCACGGTATCGGTTTGAACGCGGGGTGGACCCGGAATTCACCATCACCGGATTGGAACAGGCGACGCGGATGGTGCTTGATCTGTGCGGCGGCGAAGCGTCCGATGTGGTGATCGCAGGCGCGGTTCCCGATCACGCACGCGCCTATAAGCTGGACGCGGCACGAGTGCAGTCTTTGGTCGGCATGGACATCCCCGAGTCAGAACAACGCCAGACGCTGACCCGGCTGGGGTTCCGGCTGGAAGGGAATATGGCGCATGTGCCAAGCTGGCGACCGGATGTTCAGGGCGAGGCGGATCTGGTTGAGGAAGTGGCGCGGATTGCGTCATTGACCAAACTGGTGGGGCGGCCCCTAAAGCGGCTAACGCCGGGCGTTCCCAAGCCGGTGATGACGCCCACGCAGCGACGCGCGCAGATCGCCAGGCGCACCTGTGCCGCGTTGGGGTACAATGAATGCGTCACCTATAGTTTCATTGATCAGGCATCGGCGGCATTGTTTGGTGGCGGTGACGACGCGACAATGCTTGAGAACCCGATTTCGTCAGAGATGAGCCATTTGCGGCCCGCGTTACTGCCCGGCTTGTTGCAGGCGGCGGCGCGCAATCAGGCGCGTGGGTTCATGGACATGGCTTTGTTCGAAGTCGGCCCGGCATTCCACGGCGGGGAACCGGGCGAGCAGCATGATCTGATCAGCGGTCTGCTGGTTGGGCGCACCGGTCCGAAGGATGTGCACGGAGCCGGACGCGCCGTGGATGTGTTTGATGCCAAGGCTGATATCGAGGCGATTCTGGCGGTAATTGGCGCGCCGTCAAAAGTGCAAATCCTGCGCGGGGCGCAAGGATGGTGGCATCCGGGGCGGCACGGGCGAATATGTCTGGGGCCCAAGAAGATGCTGGGCGTTTTTGGCGAATTGCACCCCAAAGTGTTGGCGGCGATGGATGTCAAAGGGCCGACGGTGGGATTCACCATCTGGCCCGGTGAAGTACCGTTGCCGCGCAAATCAGGCGCCAATCGCGGCGCTTTGGAGATGCGTGATTTGCAGGCGGTCGAGCGGGATTTTGCCTTTGTGGTGGACACTGATGTCGAGGCCCTGAAGCTGGTCAATGCGGCGGCGGGTGCTGACAAAGGGTTGATCGAGGACGTGCGCGTGTTTGACGAGTTCATCGGCGGGTCGTTGGGTGAGGGCAAGAAGTCACTGGCCATTACGGTCCGGTTGCAGCCCAAGAACAAAACGCTGAAAGAAGCAGAGATTGAAGCCGTTGCGGCGCGGATTGTTGACAAAGTCGGCAAGGCGACGGGCGGCGTATTACGCAGCTAGGGGAGTATTGTCATGACCATGAAAGTATATCTGTCGGGTGAAATCCACACTGATTGGCGCGAACAGATCATCAAGGGCGCCGCCGGGTTGGATGTGACGTTCAACTCTGCGGTGACAAACCACGCGGCATCTGATGATTGCGGCGTTGCGATCCTGGGTGAGGAGCCGGATAAATACTGGCACGACCGCAAGGGCGCTTTGGTCAATGCGATCCGCACCCGCAAGGGAATCGAGGACGCGGATGTGGTCGTGGTGCGGTTTGGGGATCAGTATAAACAGTGGAATGCGGCGTTTGATGCAGGGTACGCATCGGCGTTGGGCAAGTCGCTGATCATCCTGCATGCGTCAGCCCATGATCATCCACTGAAAGAGGTGGACGCCGCGGCAATGGCAGTGGCTAAGGAGCCGGGTCAAGTGGTGGAAATCCTGCGCTATGTGCTAACCGGAACCTTGCCGGGATAAAATCCGCAATTTCAGGGTGTGGGGTTCCAATGGGTTACAGAAGAATGTTTCGCGCGCGAAACATTCACTAAAATTGTAACCAGTTGTTAGTAAAGCATTAAGGCTTACTGTTGGGCTGTTTCATGCGCCAAACGCTGACGGGCGACACGTTCGTTTTTCTCGGCCTTTTTCTGGTCAGTAAGGGCGGATTCGACAAAGCTCAGATGGGCCTCGATAGCTTTGCGGGCGGCGTTGGCATCGCGGGCCTGAAGGGCTGCGTTTATCGCGCCGTGCTGGGTCAGCAAAGCGGCCTTGGTGGTGCGTTGTTTGAACATCACCTGCCGGTTATAAAACACACCGGTTTGCAGCAATTCTGACATCGAGCGCATCATGTGCAGCATGACCACATTATGGCTTGCCTCGATAATTGCCGAGTGAAATTGCGCGTCAAGTTGGGCGTCTTGTTCAGGTGTCCGGGCCAATGCCATCTTGTCAAAAATCGTTTGAATGACCAATAGATCGCTGTCAGATCCAAGCCTTGCCGCGCGCTCGGCGGCAAGCGCTTCGATATCGCGACGGAATGACAGATAGTCAAAGACGGCTTCGTCATGGGTGGCGAACAGATTTATCAGCGCGGGCGAAAAGGCTGATCCAAGAACCTCGGCGACATAAATGCCAGAGCCTGCACGACTGGTCAAAAGACCATTGTGTTGCAAGGCGGCAATGGCATCACGCAGCGATGGGCGTGACACGCCAAGGCGCTCGGCCAACTCGCGCTCGGAAGGAAGCCGTTCGCCGGGGCGCAGGATACCGCGCAGGATCAACAGTTCGATCTGGCGAACCACAGAGGTAGAGAGTTTTTCCGGTTGGACTTTTTGGAATGGCATTTCGGGCTTTCGCTTTTGGTCAAAACATATGACCAAAAGCGACAATCGACAACTGGTAATGGAAACGTTCAGAGGCCCGGCAATGCTGCGGGCCGCTGATGGGGTGTCTTTCTTATTCGCCGGCGACCACAACAGGCAAAGCGATTGGGGCCTTGAAGTGTTGGCGGTTCAACCGCAGTACAAGGGCAATCGCGGTGGCCTGAGAGGCAAGAGCGAAGGCAGTCAGACCCCAGTAAACCAGCGAGTATTTGTCAACGACGCCCGCCGATACCAGGCCTTTGTTGACGAAAAACTGCAACATCACACTTAGGGCAACCGCCGGACAGACCAAAGCGTATGAACCGGGCGACATCCTGGAACCCAGAACGAAGTCCTTGAAATATTCCTGACGGATCAGGACGGTCAGGCCGAGCATCAGGAACACGATTTGAACCGACAGCAGGCGGGTTAGGAACACCATGGTTTCGCCGGCGTTTGAATGGCTGCCAAAGGTGGTGTGCAACCCGTGATCCTGACGCAGGAACAGGATGCCGAGAACGGTCATGATCGGCACGATAATCATCAGGGTCGGTCCGGCCTCGCGCGCGGTGCCGTAGTGCATCATCGAGTTGAAAGCGGTGATGGCGGCCACGGTTGCATAGATGATGGCGGCGATCCCAAAAAAGGTCGACAGCACCAATGCAGCACCAACGGTGACTGGATTGTTGCTCATTGCGGCGGGGGCGGCAAAGCCGACGCCAACCATCGAGATAGCAAAGGCGGGCAGCAGCTGGGCGAAAGAGTTGTTGGCGGTGACATCAAACAACCCGCCTTTGGACAGGATACGGCCAAGGAAATCACCAATAGTCCGGAATGCCATTACGCCGATCAGGGCGAAGGCGACCATCGCCATTGGGAACAGGTATTCGACAATGGCCCAAAGGTTGGGAACAAACACCAGACCAACGATGAACATGGCGTTTACCGTCATGGCAAGGGCCAAGGGTTGCGCCAGCAGAGTGGATTCAGCGTTGGAGTTGCGCAGTTTGGTGTAGGCGTCAGTCTTTTTAAAGGCCGATAGTGCGCGCAGGTTCCATACCAGCGAGCTGACATTCAGGAAGGTGAACAGGGCGATACCGATAACTGCGGCAAGGATCATGCCTTGTTGCAGGATTGTACCTGAGGAGAATGCGGCGGTGATGTCTTCAAAAACCGGAACAGGACGGCCGGTGTGAGGCACCCAGAATAACAGGTACATGAAGAAAGTAACCACAATTCCCCCGGCACCCAATGAGCCCAGGAAGTAGAGCGGTGAATAGGTGTCAGCTGGTTTGTTGGTCGGGCTTGTCATGGGAATGCCTCCAATGTTTCGCAGTAATATTCAAAGTCTCGAATATATATGTATTCAGGTTTTCGAATATGTCAATGGGACGAGCTAACATATCGCACGCGAACGACTGCACTTGATCAAATGGTCAAACGATCACATTATTCCCTCAGGTCGAACGTCACCCGCACAAAACCCTGCCAAAAGGGGTTTCGGCGCGGTGTTGGCGCAAGAACCAAGAAAAATGGGGAATAGCAAGCGAACATGACAAACTCAGGAAATGCCGCTCAGTATTTTGTAGATCGCCATGTGGCCGAGGGACGGGCGGACAAACCCGCCTTTCGCGAGGCGTTTGGCGACAAGCGAGAGTTGAGCTTTGGCGCATTGGCACAGCAATCCGCCTGTGTCGCCACCGCACTGGGGCGGGCCGGGATACCCCGTGAAGCCCGTGCATTGATGCTGGTTCTGGACCAGATCGAATTTCCGGCGATCTTTTGGGGGTGCCTTAAGGCCGGGGTGATTCCTGTGCCTTTGAACACGATGCTGCCCGCCACGATCTATCGCGCCATTTTGAACGACAGCCGCGCCACCTGTCTGTTTGTTTCTGAGGAGCTTTGGCCGGTGGTTCAAGAGGTTGCCCAAGCCTCACCTCACCTCATCCGGATTGTGGTGATTGGCAAAGACACGCCAGCCTCCACCCAGAACTATCGCGACTTTCTGGCCGATTGCGGGCCGATGGAGATGGTCGGCGCCTCACCCGACGACGTGGCGTTCTGGCTGTATTCCTCTGGTTCTACCGGGGCGCCAAAGGGGGTACGCCATGTTCACAGCGCGCTTAGGGCCACTTGCGATACCTACGGCGACCAGGTTTTGGGCATTCAGGAAGATGATGTGATTTATTCCGTTGCCAAGCTGTTTTTTGCTTATGGGATGGGCAACGGCATGAGCTTTCCCATGTCGGCCGGGGCCACGGCAATCCTGTTTAACGGGCGACCCACCCCGGAAGGGGTGACGACCATTTTGACGGCGGAACGACCGACGATCTTTTGCGGTGTTCCGACGCTGTATGCCGCAATGGTCGCCCATCTTGAAAGTGTCGGCAAACCGGACATCACCCTGCGCCGTTGCATCTCCGCAGGCGAAGCGTTGCCGGGCGAGATTGGCCGTAAATGGCGCGACATATGGGGGGTCGATATTCTTGATGGGGTCGGGTCGACCGAAATGCTGCATATTTTCCTGTCCAATGCCCCCGGTGATGTGGTTCCCGGCACCTCTGGAGTTGCGGTTCCCGGCTATGACCTGCGGCTGGTGGATGAGGCGGGTGGTGATGTGGCCCAAGGCGAGATTGGCGAATTGCTGGTGCGGGGGGCATCCGGTGCAGATGGATACTGGAACCAACGCGCTAAAAGCCGGGCAACGTTTGAAGGGGAATGGACCCGGACTGGGGACAAATACGAAACGGCCGGGGATGGGCGGTTTGTCTACTGCGGGCGCACGGATGATATGTTCAAAGTGTCGGGCATCTGGGTATCACCCTTTGAGGTCGAACAGGCGTTGGTCAGCCATCCATCGGTTCTTGAAGCGGCGGTTGTGGCCGCGCGGGATGGTGAGGGGTTGGAGAAACCCAAGGCCTATGTCGTGTTGCAGAAAGATGCCAAGGCGGATGGTTTGGCCGGGGTGCTGCAGGCCTTCGTCAAACAGGAAGTCGGCAAGTGGAAATATCCCCGCTGGGTCGAATTTGTTGACGATCTGCCTAAAACGGCAACCGGCAAGATACAAAGGTTCAAACTTAGGGCCGATGATTGATGTCGGTCGCGCCTTGGTCAGCAAGTCCGGTTGAGCCAATGTTCGTGGATGGTGCAGCGCTTGAATATGCCTGTTACGGCCCGCCTCCGGGTAAGGCTCCGACCGTGGTGATGTTACACGAGGGCCTTGGCTGTATTGCTTTGTGGCGGAATTTTCCGCAGCAGGTGGCAGATGCCACCGGCATGGGTGTATTTGTGTATTCGCGTCAGGGATATGGGCATTCGGACCCGGCCACTCTGCCCCGCGCGATGGATTTCATGACCCGAGAGGCGTTGGTCGTTCTGCCGGATGTGTTAACGCAGATCGGGTTTCGCCGCGGCATCCTGCTTGGTCATTCCGACGGTGCCACTATCGCTGCGATTTATGCCGGCAGCGTGAGTGACCACAGGGTGCGTGGCCTGATCCTGATGGCACCGCATTTCTTTACCGAACCCGGAGGGCTTGCCCGGATCGCTCGGGCGCGACGGGAATTTGATTCTGATGATATGTCCAGTCGAATGGGCAAATACCACCATGATCCGACCGCAACCTTTCACGGTTGGGCAGATGCCTGGCTGGACCCTCGGTTTGCCGACTGGAATGTGGCCGAGGTGATCGACTATCTGAGGATCCCGGTTCTGGCGATTCAGGGGCGTGAGGATCAATTCGGAACGTTGGCGCAGATCAGAGAGATTGAAAGCCGAAGCTATGCGCCGGTTGACATAAAAATTCTGGAGGATTGTGGTCACGCGCCGCATATTGAGCAAACCGAAAAGACGCTTGAGACGGTCGCCGAGTTTGTCTGCCGGTTGGAGAGAATCGAGGCCGCAGGATCGAATCCTGCCGATTTTAAGCATGCAAGATAATGCACAAATTTGTGCTTCCCTTAGAAAGCTTGGCTGGAACAGTCCAAAACTCTTAGCTGAAGGTAAATTAAAAAGCATTATTATGCATGAAAGTATTTACTCAAGCCCAAACAACACTAAAGTGCGCACGGGACTCAACTTATAAAGGCACGTGCGATCATGGAACATGTCATCGACTTCCAAACCGACCCGTCCCGCTACAAACATTGGCGGGTGGAATATAATGGCGAGATTGCCAATCTGTTCATGGACGTGGACGAAGATGGCGGGCTGTTTGAAGGCTATAAGCTCAAACTGAACTCTTATGATCTGGGCGTTGATATCGAGCTGGCCGATGTGGTCCAGCGGATGCGGTTTGAGCATCCTGAGGTCAAGGTCATCATCATGCAGTCGGACAAGGACAAGGTGTTCTGCGCCGGGGCCAATATCCGCATGCTGGGCGGGGCGAGCCATGCGCATAAGGTGAATTTCTGCAAATTCACCAACGAGACGCGCAATACGTTTGAGGCGGCCGAGGATGATTCGGGTCAGAAATATATCTGTGCGGTGCAGGGGGCTTGTGCGGGCGGGGGCTATGAATTGGCGCTGGCGTGCAATTACATCATGCTGACCAATGACAGCAATTCGTCGGTGGCCTTGCCCGAGGTGCCGCTGTTGGCGGTGCTGCCGGGAACTGGCGGGCTGACCCGGGTGACAGACAAACGCAAGGTGCGGCGCGATTTGGCGGATGTGTTTTGTTCGACCGAAGAGGGCGTCAAAGGCCAGCGGGCCGTCGATTGGAAGCTGGTGGACGAGGTGGTGCCCAATGCGAAGTTCAAGGAAACCGTGCAAGAGCGCGCGCAAGAATTTGCCGGGGCATCGACGCGACCAACGGGATTGTCGGGGATCGAACTGACACCGCTAAACCGGACGATTGGCACTGATTGTGTCACATATTCGCTGGTTGAGGTGTCGATAGACCGGGATGCCGGGCAGGTAACGATCACTCTGAACGGCCCGGACACACCGGCGGCCGCGTCGATGGATGAAGTCGTCGCGCTTGGCGCCAAGGGATATCTTTTGCGGTTGGCACGCGAGTTGGATGACGCCCTTTTGCATTTGCGCCTGAATGAACGTGACTGTGGGATAATCCTGTTTCGCACCCAAGGTGACGCTGAAATGCTTTTGGCGCATGAAGCGTTGTTGCTGAACAATGCGGATCACTGGCTGGCCAATGAGATCCTGAAATACTGGAAACGGGCACTGAAGCGGGTTGATATGACGTCGCGCAGCCTGGTGGCTTTGGTCGAACACGGATCCTGTTATGCCGGCATGCTGGCGGAACTGCTTTGGGCGGTTGATCGCAGCTATATGATGTTGGATGAATTTGACGGCGATAACCGACCAATGGCGGCGATAACCCTTAGTCAGGGCAACTTTGGCCTGTATAAGATGGGCAATGATCTGACCCGTTTGGAGACCCGGTTTCTGGGGGAACCTGAAGCGGTGGATACATTGAAAGACCGTATCGGCGACGCTCTGGAGGCGGAAGAGGCCGACGCGTTGGGCTTGGTGACATATGCCTTTGACGATATCGACTGGGAGGACGAAATTCGCGTCTTTCTGGAAGAGCGCGCCAGTTTTTCACCCGATGCGATGACCGGGATGGAAGCAAACCTGCGGTTTGCCGGGCCAGAAACCATGGAAACACGGATTTTTGGCCGATTGACCGCCTGGCAAAACTGGATTTTCCAGCGGCCCAACGCAGTGGGCCCGGAAGGTGCGTTGCAGCGGTATGGCACCGGGAAGCGCGGAACATACGATACAGAACGTGTTTGAGACAAAGATGGGTTGAAAACCTATCCTACGAAATGTCGGTAGGGCGGGATTTACCCCGCCGACCCGGAAAAAAACAATGGAGAGCCAAATGTCCGATTCTTTAGATGTCAGCTATGACACGTTAATTCCCAATAATGTGGGTCTAGGCAGCGATAAACGCGTGTTGAAAGCGCTGGAAAAATGGCATCCGGGTTATATCAACTGGTGGAACGACCTGATCCCGCAAAAGTTTCAGGAGAGCCTGATTTACCTGCGTACCGCGGTGAGTGTTGACCCCAAAGGCTGGGCCAAATTCGATTACGTCAAGATGCCGGACTATCGCTGGGGCGTTCTTTTGGCGCCGCAGGTCGAAGACCGGCG
>DAOUQK010000356.1 GCA_030625695.1 Paracoccaceae bacterium
GGCCGGTCGTATCCGAAGTAAAGCTGGCCAGATAGGCACGCGCCGCCTCTCGGGTGTCGCCCATGCCGTCCAGCGCCTTGCCGCGGCTCAGGTTGGCTTCGGCGGCAAGTGGGCTGCCGGGATAGGCGGATTCAAATTCGGTAAACAGATCTGCGGCTTTTTTATAGGCCCCATCCGCCAAAGCTTTGCTGGCTTGCTGAAAATCGGCCTCTTCGCCAATGGCCATTTGTTCGCCGCTGTCGGCAGTTTCGCCATTAACTGGCGCAGGTGTATTGGCATCAATCGTCGGGGGCAGCCCGCCGCCCAGCGTCGTTGTCTCACCCAGCGCGCCGACATCGCCGCCTTCCAACTCAACCAGTCGAAACTCAAGATCGCCAATCCGGTTGGTGCCATCGGCAACAATTCGGTCAATGCGGTGATCCATCTGTTCGGTTTTGGCTGTCAAACGCTGAAGCTGCGTTTCAATCGCGCCTACCCGCTCTAACACGCTAGAGCCACCAAGGATCAGGTTCGAGGTGCCCGTGGTCGACAATTCGCGCCGCAGTTTCTGCATTTCAACATGCAGCACCGTCAGTTCCTGGCGAATATCCGCCAAGGTCTGAGCGTCCTGCGCCGACACGCCCAACGGTAAAAACCCAACCACTGTCGCCAGAACAAGACCCAAGATGCGCATGAATTTACCCCGTTAAATCGCTGGACAAGAGTGTAACAGCCCGACGGTTCTTCGCATAGCAGGATTCTTCGCTGCAAATCTCGATCGGTCGTTCTTTGCCAAAGCTGACCACCCTAAGGCGTCCGCCCGCAACCCCGCGTGACACAAGGTATTCACGCGCCGCATTGGCCCGGCGTGCGCCCAGTGCAAGGTTATATTCGCGCGTGCCCTGTTCGTCGGCGTGGCCTTCAATGATGGCGCTATAGTCCGGGTTCCTTGCCAGCCATTCGGCCTGCGCCCCAAGGATCGAACGGGCCTCATCCGTCAGGCTGGATTGATCAACCACAAAAACCACCCGGTCCCCGATTGATTGCTGAAAGAACGCGATCGACGTGGGGTCAGACGCCGATCCATCGCTGATCTGACCGCCTGTGTCGTCCTGCCCATTGTTACCAAGCCCGTTGGTCCCGGTGCAGGCGCTCACTGCCAGCAATGCGCCAATTGTCAAAAACTTGCTTAAGATATTCATGCCCGATGCCTCATTTTTATTGATGCTTGTGGTTAATTCTATTGTATCAGTTTCATGCTCTTTTGGGAATATTTCCCAGTTATTGTTGCAGGGGTGACCACGATGGGTCTGATCCGCCTTCCGGCGTGCGCACCGGGCGCAGGTTACGTCCGGTGATATCGACCGAGTAAAGCGAGGACCGCCCAGACGCACCCTGAGTTTCGCGGGTGAACATGATCACCCGTCCGTTAGGCGACCAACTTGGCCCTTCGTCCAGAAATGATGCGGTCAAAAGACGCTCTTCTGAACCGTCCAGCCGCATCACTCCAATATGAAACCGTCCCTTGCTTTGCTTGGTGAACGCCACAAGGTCACCGCGCGGCGACCAGACCGGCGTGCCATAGCGCCCCTTGCCAAAGCTGATGCGCTTGGCCTCGCCGCCACTTGCCGACATGATGTAAATCTGTTGCGTCCCCGACCGGTCACTTTCGAACACGATTTGCCGGCCATCGGGGGAAAAGCTCGGGGCGGTCTCGATCGACGGCGCATTGGTCAGGCGGGTGCGTTTGCCGTTGGACACCCCCATGGAGAACAGATCAGTATTGCCGCCCTGCGACATTGAGAACACCACCGTCTTGCCATCTGGCGCAAATCGCGGCGCAAAGCTCATCATCCCTTCCGGGGTTTCCAGCACCCGGCGTTTCACCCGGCCCACATCCAGCACATAAATCCGCGGAAACCCGGTTTCGTAACTGGTGTACAACAACCGGCCACCATCGGGCGAAAACCGAGGCGCCAGAACAATGGTAGAGCTATCAGTCAGATACTGCACATTGGCCCCGTCGTAATCCATGATCGCCAACCGCTTGCGCCGGTCATTCTTTGGCCCGGTCTCGGAAACAAACGCCACCCGGCTGTCGAAATACCCGCCTTCACCAGTAATCCGCGCATAAACCGCATCCGCCACCTTATGCGCCATCCGTCGCCAGCCATCCGTATCACCAACAAATTGCAGCCCATTGCCCAGTTCGGCGCCGCTAAACACGTCATAAATCCGGAACTTCACCGTCAGCTTGGACCCTTTGACCGAAACTCCGCCGCCAATCAACGCTTGCGCATTAATCGCCTTCCAGTCGGCATAATTGACCGGTGCTGCAAAGTCGGTGATCTTGCTGATAAACGCCGTCGCCGGGATTTCCCGGAATAACCCGGTGCCCGACAGGTCGTCGGCAATCACCCGCGCCAACTGATCGCCCATCTTTTTTGCCCTTGATGTATCAGGCACAAAATCCGGCACCGCAAAGGGCAATGGTTCGATCACGCCGTCGGTGATCTCGATCCGTAAAGGCTCGGACCGGGCCAGCCCGGGCGTCACCAACAAGGGAACACTTGCCACCAAAGCGCACAAAGAACTGTACAGAAGACTGCAAAGAAACCTGATCATTTGATCCGCATCCTTTCAGGGTTGAACGTCATTTCAATTTCCCGCCATTGACTGAATTTCTCGTCAGGCAGGTTAAATCCTTTTGCACCGCAACGAATAATCGCCCGGCGCGCTGCCTCATAGGCCTGTTTGGCCGCCGACTCCGGCCCGCCGGAACTCGACAACAGGCGAATACTGCGCCCATCCGGTTTACCCTCACGGCTCATCGTCACCCCGACCACCACAGTGGTAAGCAGAGCAGCCGATGAGAGCGAGCCGACATTCCAGCAACTTGATACCGCAACTCTAAGGGCATCCTTTTCCCCCCCCGTCAACGGCGGGCCGGATGGGGTGACGGGCGCGGGCGTATTATTGCCCAGCACCGCAGCCAAGGCGTCGTTCACGCCGGTTTGAGCGGGTGGCTTTGGTTCCGCCGTTTCAGTCGCAGGATTGGATGGCCGTCGCGTGGGGCGCGAAGGCGGACGAGGGGACCGTGTCGGGGCCAGGCTCACCACTTCATCGGCTTCGGTAACAATCTGATCGGTGGCCTCTTCGGGGGCCGTGGCCTCGGCGGGTTCCTGCGGGGTCTCGGCCCCCTCGTCGGCAGTAACCGGCGGGGTCTCGATCTCATCCGGGGTTGAGTCTGGCGGCGGGGCCACCACCGGCACCGGGGCCACCCGATCAATTGGTCGCGGCTCTGGCGTGTCATCCGGCCCGGAGGCAAGCGGTTCAACAACCACGTCCGGCGTGGGCGGCTGAGGGGTTGCCTCAATTGCCTCAACCTCGGGCGCTGGCTGATCCGGCACGGTTTCAGGTTCCGCTT
>DAOUQK010000381.1 GCA_030625695.1 Paracoccaceae bacterium
CGCTGATCACCAGAATGTCGTGCCTGAGGCAAATATCGCCAAGCCGGGTCAGTTCGGCGCGTGTCCAGACCCGTCCCATCGGGTTGTGCGGGTTACACAGGAACAGCATTTTAGTGGTTGGATTGGCGGCGAGCCGTTCCAACCCGTCAAAGTCCATTTCATAACGCCCATCCCGCAATATCAGCGGATTAGGAATGATCTTTCGACCATTCTCATTCAGGATATCGAAGAAGTCGAAGAACACCGGGGGTTGGACAATAACCCCGTCGCCGGGATCGCTGAACAGCGAGGCGGCAATGGCAAGTGGGTTCAGCACGTTGGGCGCACGCAGGATATGGGCAGGATCGACCGTCCAGTTGTGACGCGTCTCCAACCAACCCGTCAGGGCCGGGATTAGCCCATCGGGCAGGGTCTCATAGCCAAAAACCCCATGATCCAGACGCGCCTGCATCGCGCTGGTGACACAGGCCGGGGCGCGGAAATCCATGTCAGCAACGCCTGCGGGGAACAAGTCACCGCCGTCCTGACCCAGAACAATCGGGTGGACCTTAAGTGCGGGAACGACGCGGCGGTTGATCTCTTCGTCGAAGGGTGAGGGGCGATCAGTTGGCATCAGCAGCGATCTGCAACAGGGCGTCACCGCGCGCAACCCGGCCGATAAAGCGTTTGCACAGGATCATACCGGTAAATGGTGAGGTGACGGGCACTGGCGCGCGCAAAGGCGTGTCGGGAAAGTGGATCTGACCAACCGTCTGACCTTGGGTGACCATGTCGCCAATATCGCCAAAAAGTTCAAACAACCCGGTATCATAGGCATAGACAAGACCGCAGGCGTTCAGCTCTCTGGTGCCATTGGCGGTGTCGGGTTCATACCCCGGCAACATATCCAGCGCGTGAAGGACGCGGCGTAATCCGCGCAGCGTTTGTGCCAGTATGGCCGGGTCCAATGCGCCACCGCCGCCCAGTTCGGCCAATACCGAAGGAACGCCTTTGCGGTTGGCCGCGGCCATTGCAGTACGACCAGTGGACGTGGTCCCGCCGCCCGAGGTAAAGACCCACGCATAGGGCAGGTCAAAGGCGGCTTGCAGGGTGATCAGTGTAGTGGCTTCTTCAGGAGTTTGACCCATGCCGCGCAATAAAGTGGGCGGATAATAAAGCGATGAACCACCGGAATGCAGGTCGATGGCATAGTCGGCCATCTCCATCAGAACCTCTTCGATGTAATGGGCAATCATCCATGTCGGGAGGCCGTTCGGGTCGCCGGGAAAGGCCCGGTTAAGGTTGCCCTGGTCGATCGGCGAAGTACGGGTGCCGACCTCGGCGGCGGGAAAGTTTGCCATTGGCAGAATGATAACGCGACCCTGGATATCCTCGGCCTGCACTTCGTTTGCCAGACGGGTCAGGGCGGTTTGCCCTTCATATTCATCGCCGTGATTGCCAGCCATCAGCAACAGGGTTGGGCCATCGCCGTTGTTGAGGCAGATCACCGGAATTGGTATCCAGCCATAGGCGCTGCGATGCACAGAATGGGGCAGGCGCAGATATCCGGCGTGTTTGCCGGGGGCGTCGAAATCCACCTCAGACGTGATCAGGCTGTCGGGCATAGTGAAACTTCCGTACTAATTGTAGGGTGGGTGAAAACCCACGCGTTGCCGACATTTAAATCCGGGCAACACGTGGGGTGCAACCATCCTATGAAATATCCTTATAGTTAATCTCACGCGTATCTTCGCCCGGGGCGGATTTGTCACGCCGTACCAACAAGCGGTTGAGCGCGTGTACATACGCCTTGGCCGAAGCCACAACCGTATCGGTATCCGCCGACTGACCGGTAACAATGCGCCCGTCCTCTTCCAGACGGACCGAAACTGTCGCTTGCGCGTCTGTGCCCTCGGTCACGGCATTCACTTGATAAAGCTGTAACCTGGCATCATGCGGGAACAACGCCTTGACCGCGTTAAAGCTGGCATCAACCGGCCCGTCTCCGGTTTGGGTCGTGGTCTGTTCAGCCCCGTCGATCTGCATCACCAGATCGGCCTGCGCTGGCCCTTGGGTGCCGCAAACAACCCTGAGCGAGGTGATTTTCAGGCGGTCATTTTCGCGGTCTTCACCGACCCCCATCAAGGCCACCAGATCGTCGTCGAAAATCTCTTTCTTGCGGTCCGCCAGTTCTTTGAAGCGGACAAACACGTCTTTGAGCTGGTTATCCCCCAACTCAAACCCCAGATCGTTCAACTTGGACCGCAACGCAGCCCGGCCCGAATGTTTGCCCATGACGATATTGGTTTCGGCCAGGCCCACATCTTCGGGGCGCATAATCTCAAAAGTCTCGGCGTTTTTCAGCATGCCGTCCTGATGGATGCCCGACTCGTGCGCGAACGCATTTTTGCCGGTGATCGCCTTGTTGAACTGGACCGCAAAGCCGCTAACAGTGGCCACACGGCGCGAGATTGCCATGATCTTGGTGGTATCAACGCCGGTGGTCCACGGCATAATGTCAGGCCGGACTTTCAGCGCCATCACCACCTCTTCCAAGGCGGTATTACCGGCCCGTTCGCCCAGCCCGTTGATCGTGCATTCAATCTGACGCGCACCGCCTGCAACGGCGGCCAAAGCGTTGGCCGTAGCCATGCCCAGATCGTTATGACAATGCGTGGCAAACACCACATCTTGCGCGCCGGGCACAGTTTCGATCAGACGTTTGATCAGATCGGCACTTTCGACCGGGGCGGTATAGCCGACCGTATCGGGGACATTGATCGTGGTAGCCCCGGCACGAATCGCAATTTCGATTGTGCGACACAGGTAATCCCATTCGGTACGGGTCGCGTCCATCGGTGACCATTGCACGTTATCACACAGGTTTCGGGCGTGGGTCACAGTTTCATGGATGCGCTCGGCCATTTCGTCCTGCGTCAGATTGGGAATCGCCCGGTGCAGCGGCGAG
>DAOUQK010000038.1 GCA_030625695.1 Paracoccaceae bacterium
CCCAGGTGACTGTATGGGTTGGCAGCGATGAACGCCCGGCGTTTCTGGATCAGGCACGGTGGTTGGCCGAAGATTGGGGGGCAGATCACGTGATTGACCCCGGCAAACACCATTTCGATGTGATTGACCCGTTGGGTGACCCAACAAGCGACATGGTGCATCGTCTGATTGGCGCGCAATAAGGCACAGGATAGGTCGCAAACAAGCTTGCAGCGCTTGCATTTTCGCCGCAAATTGCCCAAGGGCACAGGCGATGGCGTCGCCGCATGGACCTCATGCGCCCAAGGCTGTCCTGAACGCCGGGACCTTTCTGAGAAGGAGGGTCAACAATGACCACACACCCCGAAATACGCCCCGAATCCTATCGCTTTCACAATGGTCAGAAGGCCAGACTGGCGTTTGAAACGGCTGAATATAAGGCCCGCATCGCAGGTTTGCGGGCACAGATGGAAACGCTGGGCGTCCAGGCCGCCGTTTTCACGTCGATGCACAACATCGCCTATTACTCGGGCTTTTTGCATTGCTCGTTCGGACGCCCCTATGGGTTGGTGGTGACCGCATCTGACTGTGTGACCATCAGTGCGGGCATCGACGCAGGCCAGCCCTGGCGTCAGAGCTTTTGCGACAACATCACCTATACCGACTGGACCCGCGACAATTACTGGCGGGTGATTGCGTCGGTGGCGGGCACGGGCGGGGTAATCGGTTATGAAGGTGATCACCTGACCTTGGTTCAGCGCGATAAGTTGGAGTTATTTCTGTCCCCGACCAAGGTGGTCGATCTGGCACCGGCCACCATGCGCCAAAGAATGCACAAATCCCCGGCTGAAATCGCATTGATCCGCGCCGGCGCTGCCGTCGCTGACGTGGGCGGCTATGCCATCCGCGAGGCGATCAAACCGGGGGTGCGCGAGATTGACGTGGCCATGGCCGGGCGCGATGCAATGGAGGCCGAGATTGCCAAGCGGTTCCCGGACGCCGAATACCGCGATACCTGGGTTTGGTTTCAGTCGGGCATCAACACGGACGGGGCGCATAACCCGGTTACCAGTCGGGTGTTGGAACGTGGTGATATCCTGTCGCTGAATACTTTTCCGATGATCTCGGGCTACTACACCGCCCTTGAACGCACCTTGTTTGTGCAAGAGGTCGACGCGGCGTCACTGGCCATATGGGAGGCAAATGTCGCAGCCCATGAATATGGCATGTCGTTGTTGATACCCGGCGCGGTTTGTTCGGAAGTGACCCAAAAGATCAATACCTTCCTGGCCGAACGCGATCTGCTGCAATACCGCACCTTTGGCTATGGTCATTCGTTCGGCGTTTTGTCGCATTATTACGGACGCGAGGCCGGGTTGGAGTTGCGCGAAGATATCGACACGGTGCTGGAACCGGGCATGGTTATTTCGATGGAGCCGATGTTGACGGTTGAGGCCGGAAAACCCGGCGCTGGTGGGTACCGCGAGCATGATATTCTGGTCATCACGGACAACGGCCAGGACAACATCACCGGCTATCCTTATGGACCAGAGTTCAACGTAGTCGGCTAAGGTTTGGCCCGGTTAAGGGCATATTTAGCTTGACAGCAAATTGGCGATTCGATCGGCGTATCAGCGGATTCGCGCCGATCGTTACATCTAATTAGATACAATTTTGCGAATTGTTTCCCGGTTACCATCAGTTCATCCAACCTTGAACACGTTTCGACCACAATCGATTCCGACAATAGTGAAGGAACAATAAATGCTTTGCAGACGAACAATCTGCTCTAGCCTCTAAATGAAAACCGAATTTGCCCGATATGCAGCACAACCTTATCCAAAACGCCGAAGAATTCCCCGACGAATTGCCGCCGGGCACCCAGTTATTGCATGGCCAGTACCAGATCGAACGCTATCTGATACGCGGTGGGTTTGGCATCACCTATCTGGCGCTCGACAGTCTGGACCGGCGGGTGGTGATCAAGGAATGTTTCCCGCATATGATCTGTTGCCGGATGCACGGTGAGGTTCAGGCCAGGCGGAGCGAACAGCAGGAGCAATTTAGCGCACTTCTGCGGCATTTCCTGCGCGAAGCCAGGCGGTTGGCGTATCTAAACCACCCCAACATTGTGGGCGTTCATCAGGTCTTTGAAGAAAACAGCACCGCCTATATGGCGCTGGACCATGTGGACGGTATGGATTTGCTGAGCGTGGTCGAGGAAGACCCCAGGCGCCTGAGCCCTGACGTGATCCGCGACATGCTGACCAAAGCGCTGGGTGCGATCAGTTATGTCCATTCGCAAAGCATCCTGCACCGAGACATTTCGCCGGATAACATCCTGCTGGACAAGCTGGACAACCTGACCCTGATCGACTTTGGCGCAGCAAAGGAACATGCGTCAAAGAAAGGGCGGGCAATGTCTTCGCTGCTGGCGGTCAAGGACGGGTATTCGCCGCAAGAGTTTTATCTAAAGGACATCAACCAAGGCCCACCCAGCGATCTTTATGCACTTGGGGCCACGTTTTATCATCTGATCACCGGACAGGCACCACCGGACAGTCAACAAAGACTGGCCGCAGTCGCCGCGAGTGCGAATGATCTGTTTGTGCCGCTGGAAACCGAATCAGACGACTATACCCGCGAATTTCTGGGTGCCATCAACAAGGCCCTGGAACTCTTTCCTGAAGATCGAATTCAAACGGCCCACGACTGGATCGAGGCCATCGACCCTGAGCGGCGCAAGCAGGCCGCCATTACCCGTGCGGGCAAGGATAAAACCATCCGGATCAAAATCTCGCAGTTGGTGGCGGATACGAACCGAAATTTACATAATTCTGAAAAACCTGAACCCCAAAAACGACAGGAGCCTGCCCAGGCAATCCACCCCGTTGGCGGCGCGGTTATAAGGACACCGGTCGATGCCGGTAAATCATCCACCAAACCAGTGGATATTTTTGGCGATCCAATTGAAAACGTAGAGGCATGGCTTTGGGATCAAGACCGCATTGCAGCAAACCAGCAACCGCCAGGGCAGCACCATTCCGAGGTCAAGGCGATGTCCGTTCCTGGAACCCCTCCCGACTTTCACGATCCACTTGCCCCAGAGACAGAATCACCAAATCCACTGCCGCCGATTGGCGAACCACTGCGCCCGACTTTGCTTAGATCACTGATCGGGCGGTTGGTTGCGGTTGGATTTTACCCACCAAAACCTCATTGAATACCTCAACAGGAAGGGAACGAGCATGAAGTTCATCCGCAACATTATAGCCGAGAAGGCCAGCATGATCGAAGCCGGCCTAGACGTTGATACATATGCCCGGTCAGATATCGACCCGGACGTAGAAACTGATCTTAGACAGGCATTCGCAATCGGGCACCCCGACGATAACGCTGAGATTGACGCCGAGATTGGTACCGAGGATGATATCGACGGGTCTGACCTGATGGCGGACGCCAATTCAGCGCCCGAATGGCCCGAAGATGACTCTTGCCTGCAATCTGACGTCCCTGCCGTGCCAGGTTTATTCGACGATGCGAGAGGCAAGGGCAACGTCGTGCCCAACCCAGGCGCAACACCGCCCGAAACCGATTCCGAAGAGTTGGTGCACACGATTTATCAACCCGGTCCGCCCCTGTCTGAGGCCGCCGTGGCAGAATTGGACCTGGCCGAAGTCAGGTCGGCACAAGAAGCCCGCCAGAAATCCAGGCAGGAAGCCGCGCGGAAATCCATTCAGGAACAGATTGGCCAAGAAATGCCGATTTCGGCATTCCAGAAAATCATGCAACGCGAAACGGCATTGCCACAAGGGGAAGACGCCTCGCAAAGGCAATATCCGAAAACGGCCCCCCCTGTTGCAAGATCGGCTCCGACCAAACCCGGACCGAACCAAGCGGCCCCACCGCGCAAAAAGGCAGGCCGGGTCAAAACCCGCCTGTTGGGGTTCGGCAATGACTTTGGCGGCGACCCTGATCTGTTTGCCAGCGGCGAAAACGCCGCCCCTGCCCCGCAAATCAAATTCCCGGTTGGCTGGATCGTGGTGGTTTCCGGCCCCGGGCGTGGCACCGCCTTTACCCTGTTTGATGGCGTGTCCCAAATCGGGCGTGGCGAAGATCAGGCGGTTCGGCTGGACTTTGGCGACACCTCAATCTCGCGCTCGAACCACGCGGCGATTGCTTATGATCCGGAGCAGCAGAGTTTTTACCTTGGGCATGGTGGCAAGACCAACCTTGTGCGCCTGAACGGCAATCCGGTTTTAAGCACCGAACCCCTGGTGGATGGCGCAGAAATCCGGCTTGGGGAAACCACATTGCGCTTTGTCGGCCTGTGCGGTCCTGCGTTTGACTGGGGCAAAACCACAAGCGACGAGGGTGACGACGAGGGTGAAAATGCCCAATTCGGTTGAACTTACCTTTGACGTGGCTTCTGCCATCTCGTTGGGACAGCGCGAATTTCAGGAAGACGCGATCATCTGCGACTTTCCCATCGGCGCGCCGTTGGGGTTTGCGGTGTTGTCGGACGGGATGGGCGGCCACGCGGCAGGGGACATTGCCAGCAAGATCGTCGTAACAGAAGTGTTTGCCGAACTGAAATTGCAAAGTGGCGACCCCAAGGCCATGGAAGAGGACATTGCGGCCATTTTGCGGGGGGCCGCGACGTCTGCGAATGAATGTATACAGATGCACGCGAGCAACGAAAAATCAATGCGCGGCATGGGGGCCACGTTGGTCGCGCCGGTGTTGATGGCCGATCGCCTTTATTGGGTCTCGGTGGGTGATTCACCTTTGTTTCTGTTTCGCGACGGCACGTTGAAACAACTGAATCAGGATCATTCCATGGCCCCCCAGATCGATTTTCTGGCCCGCACCGGCATGATGGAAACTGACGTAGCCACAAACCACCCTGACCGCCAATGCCTGACCTCGGTTCTGGCGGGGCGGGATATTGCCCGGATGGATTGCCCCAGAGCTGCCGTCAAACTGCGGCATGGGGACATTGTGATTGCCGCCAGTGATGGGTTGCAATTCCTTGAAGACAGCGAGATTTCAGAAGTATTGATTGAACACGCATTTGCCACCAGCGCCAAAATTTCAACCGGCTTGCTGCGCGCGCTAGAGCAATTGGACGATCCTGATCAGGATAATGTTTCGTTCTGCGTCATCAGGGTGCTGGACGGCACCAAACTGACGCGGAAAGCGACCGACAATGTCACGATCCTGGCCACGACGGCCAAGTCGGATGTGCCGATGATGTACGGGACGTCTTTGGATCGCCGCGCATGAACGCGATTCTGGCCACCTCAACCGTGCAACAGCAGTTGGAAAATGCACTGGAGACCGGTCACGTCCCGGACGAAGAAAAACGCCGCGCAGCCCAGTTGCTGAAACGGCTGCAATCACCGGTCCGGGTTGTTCTGATTGGCAGGCGAGGATCGGGTAAATCGCGACTGATCAACCTGCTGACGGGCATGACGATAGTTCCCGACACAGCGGCCTTGCCACCATTGGAAGTCAGGTACGGGCCAGCAGAACGCACCGTCCACCTGATGGCCGACGGGTCGGAACAAAGCCTGAAAGGAATGCATCTGGACCAAGAGGTACCAGTTGAAGCGGCCATTATCCGCGCCGAATTACCCTTGCCAATCCTGAAACGATTGTCCCTGACCGAGATCTGCCTGGAAGGAAATCCAAGCGACCAGCAGACAATGGCCGAATGGGCGATGAACCAAGCCGACATCGTCCTTTGGTGTAGTCAGTCTTTTGACGCACAGGAAAGCGCGCTTTGGGCATCTGCCGGGGAAACCTTGAAAGGTCACAGTTTTCTGGTGCTGACCAAGGCCGATCAACTGCAAATGAAAGGTGTTTTGTCCGCGCGTATTGACCAGTTGGAAGACAGTGTTGGGGATGCATTTTCCCGCGTGCTCCCGGTCGCCACCATTCAGGCCATATCGGCCAATTCAACTGACGGCACACGCGACGAAAACCTTTGGGCGGCAAGTGGCGGCAAGGCGCTGATGGATGGGGTCTTGCATTTGGTCGCGACCGGGCGACGTGCCGACGCCGACAATGCGATGATATTTCTAAGACGTAATGCCCAGAGAGTTCCGGCCAATGCCCTTCACCCTGCACCACAGGAAACGCCCCCTATCGCGCCACCAGTACCGGTCAAACCCGACAGTGCATCCGACGAAATGCCCGATACGCAGGTCTTTCGCGACGCTTTGGAATTTCTGCAACAGCGCGCCGATCAAATGCTGCGGGCTTCGCGGGCTAAGGGCATTGATAGCCCAAGTTTAGTGCTGGATCACTGTTTGGAAACCAGCACCACGCTGACCGAGATCATCATGGAGGCCGAAACCTGTGATACAGTGCTTTGCGACATTCAGGACGATACCGTGGAATGTGGCGATATGATTGTCCTGTACCAACTTGAAAATACCGACGATGCCGCGTTGGACGCCGTCACATTGCTACTGCAACTCAAAAAAGAGATGGCGGTCGCCATTTCCGCCTAAAACCCAATCTATTTTGCGCTTGGAGGTCAGAAACTTGCCCCAATCCAGCCATAATCCGACGCTACAGTCAAGCTTGATGGCGTTAACCCCGCCACAAGAACAACGGGGTTCTGGGCCGCAATTCCAAGGAGTCCCACAGGGCCCCCAACGACGCGCAAAGCGTAACAGGCTGGCAGGTTTAGTATGACGATCGAAACTCAACGGCATTCAACCCGGCAAATCCGACCTTCGGACCAACCCACAAACCTGCGTTCCGGGTTAGAACCATTGACGGAGTTTGCTGAAAAAGCACAGGCGTTAGATCAGGCACTGATCCGGTTGCACGAGCTTTGCGAGGGAAAAACCGCCAAAGCGGTTGAGCGGCTGCGCCAGACTCTGGCGGATGTGGAGCCCGGGGTGACGATGCTGGGTCAAGTGAAGTCCGGCAAGACCTCGCTGGTAAATGCACTGGCCGGGCGGGCCGATCTGTTGCCGTCTGACGTGAACCCCTGGACTTCGGTTGTCACCTCTTTGCATCTGGCACCGGAAGAAATAAGCCAGGAAACCAAAGCACGGTTCTGTTTTTTCGAAGGTGATGAATGGGATCGCCTGCTTAGCAAAGGCGGACGGTTGGGCGAATTGGCCGACCGGGCCGGTGCCGACACGGAACTGCGCAAAATCCGCGAGCAAATCACCATGATGCGTGATAAATCCAAGGCTCGGCTGGGGCGTAAGTTCGAATTGTTGCTGGGTCAGGTACACGAATACGGCTATTTCGACAAAAACCTGGTGGAACGGTATATCTGCCTGGGTGATTTCTTTGATGGCAAAACTCCCAGCGACGTCGCCAATCAAGGCCGGTTTGCCGATATCACCAAATCTGCCGATCTGTATATGCACAGCGATATGCTGCCGACCAAACTGTGTTTGCGCGACACGCCGGGCGTCAACGACACCTTTATGATGCGCGAACAGGTGACCATCCGGGCGATCCGCGACAGCCGGTTGTGCGTCGTGGTCCTGTCAGCACATCAGGCACTGACTTCGGTTGATATGGCCGTTATCCGTATGATTTCGACGCTCAAATCGCGTGATGTGGTGATATTTGTCAACCGGATCGACGAATTGCCTGATCCCGCCCGCCAAATACCGGAAATCCGTGAAAGCATCCGTGAAACGTTGAAGGCACACCATGGGCCGGTGGACGCCGAAGTGGTGTTTGGGAGTGCCTATTGGGCGAACAAAGCATTGGCTGGCGATCTTGACGGTATGTCCGAAGAAAGTTCGGACGCATTGGTGAATTGGGCGCAAAGTTCGCTGTCACCATCGGCTGACAACCAATCCGCGCCCAATATGGTTTGGGAATTATCCGGCCTTCCGGCGTTGTATCGCGCCTTGTCAACGCGGATCGTCAAGGACTTTGGTCAGGAGGCATTGAACCGGATATCGCGCAGCGCGATCAATCTGGCAGGGTCGGCCAAGGCTGCTGAGGCGATCACTGTCTCGGGTCTGGAAGGGGCTGCGCTGATGGACAGGGCCGCCATCGAAGGGGCGTTTAACGACCTGAGCGCGTCGTACCTGGGCGCATTGAACACGGTTTTTGACAAGCTGATCGAAGGCTACCACCTGCGCGCCGACCGGGCGCATGGCAACTTTCTCGAACGGGCCACAAGCTCGCTCATTTCTCACTTGGAAAAATGGGGCGATGATACGGTTTGGGAATATGATCCAACCGGCCTGCGCATGTTGTTGCGTTCGGCCTATACCGTGTTCGGTGCGCGGGCGCAGACAGCCACAACCAAACTTTACGAGGCGACGGCGGCCGAGATTGCCACGTTTTATGGTCGCGCCTTCGGACAGGCGGTTGAAGGCATTTCCATTGCCGCGCCGACCGCGCCGCTCATTCCGCCGCCCGTCTGTCTTGGGCAGACCATTGCCATGGATTTCAAGGACACCTGGTGGAAAAGCTGGTGGCGACGCAAACGCGGCTACAACGCTTTTGCCCAGGATTTCCACGATGCAATCAAGGAAGAAACCGCCGGTTTTCTGGCCGATGTTAAGTTTGGTCAGGCCGATGCAATACGATTGGCCGCCGTCGAAGGGCTGGCCGCATTTTTGGATGAACAGCACCAAATTCTGGCAGATCTGGCCCAGCGCGGTCAGATCAACCAAACGGACGCGCGTCAAATGTTTGCCGGCGATACAACCGCTGAACGCACCAAGGCACTTGAAAGCACATTGCAATCACTGACCGCTTGCGCGGCCTGATAAATTGGGGGACCCATGACAAACACCGCAACAGACGAACAGTTCAGAAAACCCCGCCTCGCCCTGATGGGAGAGTTCAGTGCGGGTAAAAGTACGCTGTCAAACCTGCTTCTTGGGGCGGATCCATTGCCTGTGAAAATAACCGCCACGCGGTTGCCACCGGTCTGGGTTTCATACGGAGAAAATGCGGCGCAAAGTGTTGATCTTAACGGTGATGCGCATGAATTCGATATGGCCGACCTGGCTGATGTTGTGCTGGAAGAAACCCAACTGATCCGGCTTCAAATGACCTCTGATATCCTGAAGCTGTGTGATCTGATCGACATGCCGGGCATAAGTGACCCGAACATGCAATCGGATGTCTGGCGGGCCGTCATCGGTGAGGCGGATCATGTCATCTGGTGTACCCATGCGACCCAGGCGTGGCGTCAATCCGAAGCGGCAACCTGGGAGAGTTTGTCGGAGGAGTTGCGCGCGAAAAGCCTGCTGTTGCTGACCCGTTTTGATAAACTGCTGACGCCACGGGACCGAGACCGGGTAATGGACCGGGTGCAGCGCGAAACCGAGGGGCTGTTTCACAAGGTGTTCCCAATATCGCTGACTCAGGCCCTGTCAGCCGGAGATGATAGCCAGATTTGGGACCAATCCGGAGCCGAGCCGTTTGTAAAATGCCTGGTCGACCTGTTGATGAATCAAGGTTCGGCCGCTTGCGAAGATCACCGGGCAAACGATCCGGAACCAGTTGTCGAGAAAACCGACACTGCGCCGAGCGTGCATGTCATGCCATCACGGGTTCGGGTAAAGCCATCCGGTCAAAGACGCACGCGCCGCGCGCCTCCGCCCCAGGTCGGGCAAGCTGGCGAAGCTCATTTAGCGGAAGTGCCGGGAAATGTCTGACCGGGGCCTGTTTCCGGGCCTTTCGGACGGGCAGGCATCATGACCGTAGCCACCCATCTTGACGATCTGCGCAAAGGGTTGCCTGGCTGTTCACTTGTGGTGTTTGGTGATTTCTTTTCACAAATCACCCTATGTGTGAGCGCGCAGGACAAACACCCGCAGGAACGGCTTGACGCGTTGTGCGTAAGTGCCAGTGCCTTGTTGGATGGCCCGGTTGCACAGACTGTGAGCACCGCGATGGGGTTGCCGGACACAAACGCCTGTTCTCAGGCGGTACTTTTTGGTCCCACGTCGATGCAGATTTTCCTGCGTTCGCCGGTTGAAGAGGCCGACATGTTGTGCTGCGTTCTTTCCCTGAATGCCGATGCGGAAAAAGCCACGAACCAGGCGCGGGCAGCTTTGCAAATGATTGCCCGGGCGTGATGAGGATGATGGCGAAAACCAATCCGGACCAAACACCCGGCATGGCCGGGCCGTTGGAACGGGTCCAGCGGCTGGCGCGCCCTTACGGGTTGCTTGCAGAGGGTGCGCAGCGATTGTCTGGCAACACCGGCGAAACTCTTTTGGTGTCTCTGATGGTCGAGCTTGATGAAACTATTCTGCCGCGTCAATTCAAACTGGAAACCAACACGGGTCGTTCGGTTGTCTTACGTGTAGCTGGTCGGCGTTTGTTGGGGATTGATGCCAAGGCTACTGAGGCCCGCGATACTCAACCGGGCGCAGTCGGGAAAACACTGGGCGATTTGCAACAGATATTTCACGGCGCGACCAAGGCCACACTTTGCAGCCAACGCATCGTCAGGGCCACCCCCGGTGCAGACCCGGGCATCGCGATATCGGCAATTGTTGCAGCCGGAGGGTTGTTCCAATCGCTCCCGGCAACGCCCGACCCCGTGCCCGAACTGTTCAAAGCACTTTCGGGGCGGATAACGGCCTGGCTGGTATTGGATTCCTCCGGCAACAAAGTTGAAAAGGGCGGGGATAGCGACCAATTAGATCGGCTTGACACCTTGGTTCGCGACGGGCTGGAAGACATTGAAATTCAAATGGCGCATTCGTTGACTGATCCGAATGAACCCGGGTGTGTCATGCTGTCGTCAGGCGGCACCAACGGTCTGACATTGCTTTACGCCCGCTCGCAGCATGGTGGATTGCTTGCATTGTTGCCGACCAGCGAAATTTCCTCTGTTCTGCCTGCATGGAGAGCTTTTTATCACGGTGATTGAGGTGCTCACCCGATGGGAGATCACGTTATTTCACCACAACCCGCCCAAAGGATGATGAAAGGTAACGTGTCTGGTATTCGCAATTGACGCAATTGCCCAAGAACGGGCACCTATGGGTAATAACTGCGAACCAGGGCGCTGGCGATCAGGCTCCACCCGTCGGCCACGACAAAAAAGGCCAGCTTGAACGGCAGGGAAACCACCGCCGGCGGCACCATCATCATGCCCATCGACATCAGGATTGCCGCAACCACCAGATCAATGATCAGAAACGGCAGGAAAACCAGAAATCCGATTTGAAACGCCCGGGAAATTTCCGATAACAGGAAACTGGGTATCAAGACAGAAAGCGGCGCTTGCGGGTTCGGGTCCAGACCTTCCAACCCGGGGCGCAGATCGGCCATGGCGCGGAAGGTATCGGGCTCAACCCGGTTAGCCATGAAACCGCGGAACGGTTCGATAGCGTTGATCATCGCGGTTTCAACGTCAATGGTTTCCGCCAGCAGCGGGCTGATGCCGTTTTGCCAGGCGGCTGTAAAAACCGGTTCCATGACAAAATAAGTCAGGAAAAGCGCGAGGCTGACGATCAGCATATTGGGCGGTGATTGTTGCAACCCAATGGCCTGCCTTAGAATTGACAGAACCGTCACCAGAAACGGAAAACAAGTGATCATGATCGCCAGGCCGGGGGCGAGGCTTAGCACTGTGATCAACAGGATCAGCTGAATGGACCGGGCCGAGATCGCCCCCCCCTCGCCCAGCGCCAGGGTGATTTCCTGCGCATATGCCGCATTTGGAACCAGCAGGCAGAAAGATGCCAACACCGCCCAGATGCTAAAGATGCGCAACCTTGTCATCCCAACCCGTGCTGCAAGTCAGAGATTTCAGTCAGCCGGACCGCAAGCTGACCAGATGCGTCGCCATCAAGCTCTTCCAACTGGCCCCGCGCCACCAGCTTGTCACCGACATAAAGTTCGACCGGGTCCTCGACCCGTTTGTCCAGGGTCAGGACGGCGTTTTCACCTAATCCGACCAATTCGCGAATAAGCGGGCGGGCTTTGCCGACCACCACCATGATTTCAATCGGGACTGAGGTGAATGGGTTGGCGTTGTCTGGGCTTGTTGGCGTTGCTTCAACCGGTTCAGGCATTTTTCAGGTCCTCGTCTATCTGATAATTAAAAGCTTCGACCGAGTCGCGGATCGATGTGATCAGCGCGGCACTGTCGATCTCGCGCTCGGATGTGCCCAGACGCAAATAAGCCCGGCTCGGGTCCAAACTGGCGTCTTCGGTGATTTTGACCGGCATAGGCATATTTTGTGTCAATACCGATGCCAGGCTTGCTCCGGCACCAATCGGCACCACCACCGATGCAGCCCCTGACGCCTGATCACGGACCATATCGCAAAGCTGTTCTGTGATATGGTTGCCAATGGTTTGCTGCATGACTTCTGGCAGGACCAGATCAACCAGATTGCGCAGCACTGGTTGAACCGAACGCATCATTTCGCTTAGTGCTTCCTGATAGGTAAACGACATATCGCCAAGGCTGTCGGCCAAGCCAGCGGCAATGCGGGTGCGGTCTTTGTCCTGTGCGGCAAAGGCATCTTCCCAGCCGGCGCTATAGCCTTTTTCAAACGATTCAAGGCGCAGATCTTCCAAAGCATCCTCGCTCATCAGGTTCATGACATTGTCGACCGCGTCACCGGAACTGAAATCCTCGAGTAAATGGGTAATGGCCATCAGGTTTCCTCCTCACTCTCTTCAAGCCAACTGCGCAGTATTTCCACCGTCTCTTCCTGGCGTTCCCCGATCATGGCCCGCAGCCGGTCAACCGGATCACCCGATCCGCTGCCCAAGACCGGCAACCCGCCACCAAACTGCGAAGAGTCGGCCATGGTCATTTCCGGCAAGGCGCTGAAGGAATTGCCCGGACCGTCGTCAATCTCGCCGACGTGCACCGTTCCAAGGGCCATATCTCCCCCTGGGTCACCCATGTCCGACTCTGTAATTGGCCCCGGCAGGGCCGCCGGAGCAGGAAGAGCAGCAACAGCCCCGTTGGCAAGAATCGGGCGGACAACAAACAAACCCAGAACAAGGGTCACCAAAACCAGAACGCTCATCTGGACAATCGACATCATATCCAATTGCAGTTGTTGAAAGAACGACGATGTGGCCACGGTTCCGGAGGGGGGGATCGCCGGGAGGTCCATTGATTTCAAGGTGATGACGTCGCCTCGCTCGGCGTTAAAGCCGACGGCGGATTCCACCAGTTCCTGCAAGGCGGCCAGTTCTTCGGCCGGGCGTGGTTCAAACACGGAATTGCCTGCGCCAGCTTCGCTGCTCAGCCCATTGACCAGCACCGCAACGCTTACCCGTTTGATTGCCCCCGGAACCCGCAAAATTTCCAGTTCGGTCTGCGACACCTCATAATTGATCCGCTCCCGGGTCGAGCTGTTTTTGGCTTGCGACCCTTCGCCACCCGCCGCATCGCCGTCCGGAATGTTCGACGCAATGGTCACATCACCCGATTGATTCTGCGAGGAGTCAGCCCGTTCTTCGACGTCCGAACTGATGGCGATCCGGCTGTCCGGGTCCAGACGCATTTCACGGATCGATTCGGTTTCGGTGACGGTTTCCACACTCACTTCGACCACCGCATTGCCTTGCCCAACCCGGGCCTCGACCAATCGCAACACCCGGTCGCGCAATTGCGCAGACCGATCATCCGCAGTATTGGCGCCGCCACTATCTGGCGACCCGATCAGCGCCCCATTGGCATCAATAACCGCGACGTTATCAACGTTCAGCCCGGCAACCGCCGACGCAATCAGGTACCGCAAGGCATTCGCCTGCGCCGGGGTGACTGGCGCGCCGGACGGAACCACAGAGACCGAGGCCGTGGCTTCGTTCTGTTGGCGAAACGGGTTGCCGTCACTGTTGGCGATGTGAACCCGGGCTTGGGCAACAAACGGGCTGGCCACAATTGTGCGGGCAAGTTCGCCTTCTTTGGCGCGCCAATAGGCGGCATCGAACATTTGTGACGTGGTGCCAAAGCCGCTGAGCGAATCAAGCAGTTCATATCCGCGCGCGCCTGAAGCCGGTAATCCGTCAGCCGCCAGGGTCAGTCGCAATTCATCGCGCTGCGCGGCGGGCACATAGATCGACCCGCCCCGCACTTCTAACGGAACACTCATTGCTTCGAGTGCGCGAACGGTTTCCCCGGCTGTCTGCCCTTCCAGACCGGCATATAATAGCGTCATCGTCGGCGCGTTGGCCATTTTCGACAAGGTCACCAGGCTGACCAGAATCACCATGATCGCGGCGATGGCCAAAAACTGTTTGCGTGTGTCCAAACTTGCCCAGACATTTCTGATCTGCTGCACGTCATCCTCCAATTTACCGACATTCTGTCCGGCGTAATCCATGTTTCTTCGATTGGGCTTAACAATCGGTTAGTGCCTGGCAGGTTATGAGTAGAGAAGTTGAGAAATTGGGAATGGACATGTCTGACGCTGTCGCCGAACCGGAACATGAACCGGCAAAGTCTGGGAAAAAGCCATTGATCATTGGTGTGGTGCTGGCCTTGGCCGGGGGCGGAGGTGGTTTTTATGCCGCTACCTCGGGGCTGATTCCCTTTGGTAATCACCCGATGGATGAGGCCCAGATGGGCGACGATTCTCATGGTGAAGTGGCAACGGATGAATCTGAGGGCGGGCAGGATCAAATGCCAATGCCCATTGGCGATATCGCTTATGTTGAAGTTGACCCCATCACCATTTCCCTGGACGGCAGCCAGTCGGCCCGTCACCTGCGGTTTCGGGCGAAACTGGAAGTGAACGCTGATTATGAAGATGATGTGATGGCGATTATCCCGCGCGTGACGGATGTGATGAACAGTTATCTGCGCGCGCTTGAACTACACGATCTGACCGGCCCGTCGGCGTTGACCCGCCTGCGGGCACAAATGCTGCGCCGGGTGCAGGTTGTGACCGGAAATGGCCGGGTCAGAGATCTTTTGATCATGGAATTTGTCTTAAATTAGGAGGGAAATGTGGAGTTAGTAGCAGATTTTCTTTTGGTGGCGGGCGCGCTTGGCGCTGGCTTTTTCTGTTATATTCTGGCGCGCCGGTTGAACCGGTTCAACGACCTGGAAAAAGGTGTCGGCGGGGCGGTTGCCTTGTTATCGGCGCAGGTTGACGACCTGACCAAAACATTGGTCGCGGCGCGGGAAACATCTGACGGCTCAAATGTGGCGCTGGACGATCTGACCGGGCGGGCCGAGGCCGTCGCCCAGCGGCTTGAACTGATGATGGCGTCGATGCATGACATCCCGTCAGACAGCCGCGGTGCGCCGGCGCAAACCGGCGCTGCACAAAATACCGCACAGGCAACGGCACAAAATACCGCACAGCCCAACGGCGGGCCAATGTTTGTGCGCCACGAACGGGGCAATGACGGGGTTCACCAATGAGTGGGCCTGCAAAACGATTTCGCCGGGTGCGGGGCGGTGCCCTTGTGGTTACGGCGGCGCTGCTGATCAGTTCCGCAACTTTGCGGATTGGGGTGCAGGCGGGGACAACGATTGCAAAGGAATTGCCTGATTCTGTTGCTCGTGAGCTTGATACAGGCATGGCTGACCCAGAGCTTTCGGATATGCACGATACTGGCGAAATGAGGCCTCGCCAAATGGCCTCTGCAGAGCCGATGGTCAGGCCGTCTGAGATGATGCCAGAAGATATGCAGCATTTGCTGAGCGCTTTGCGCAATCGCGAACAGCAATTGAACCGGCGGGAAATGCAGATCGAGGACCGGATGAAAGCGCTGGAAATTGCCGATGAAGCCATTGATCGCAAGCTTGCCGCGTTGATCGAAGCAGAGGAGAGGCTCAGTGCCACCCTGGCGCTGGCTGATGGGGCGTCAGAGGGTGACCTGGCCAAGCTCACGGAAGTTTATGAAAAGATGAAACCCAAAGATGCGGCGGCCTTGTTCGAGGAAATGGCCCCGGAGTTTTCGGCGGGTTTCCTGGGCCGGATGAAGCCCGCGGCGGCGGCAAGTGTCATGGCCGGGTTGAAACCTCAGACAGCCTATACAATCAGCGTTATTTTGGCGGGTCGAAATGCATGGGTTCCGAAAGATTAAAAGCGGCGAAGTCAGGACTTGTTAAACCTGACAGGCGACAGTGTAGGCGGGTCTTGCCAAATGGAGTGAACGCATGTTCGGAATAATCGGCATCGTAGTTGTTTTTGTAATGGTGTTCGGCGGCTATATCCTGGCCGGCGGCAAAATGGGAATCATCCTGAAAGCCCTGCCATTTGAAATGATGATCATCGGCGGCGCAGCGGTCGGCACTTTTCTGATCAGTAACAGCGTTTCCGAAGTCAAACATGCGGTGAAGGACATCGGCAAGGTGTTCAAAGGAGCAAAATGGACGGCCGACGATTACCGAGATTTACTGTGCTTGCTGTTTGAACTGATCAAACTGGCAAAACGAAACCCGGTAGAAGTTGAACAGCACATCGAAGAACCCGAAAACTCTACAATTTTCAGCAAATACGAAAAAATTCTCAAGGACAAAGAAGCGATAAACCTGATCTGCGACACGTTGCGGTCCGCGTCGATGAACTATGACGATCCACATCAGGTGGAAGAAGTCCTGGAAAAACGTATCGAAGCCAACCTGCATCACGCACAACATTCCGCTCACGCCTTGCAAAC
>DAOUQK010000020.1 GCA_030625695.1 Paracoccaceae bacterium
CGCCGGACCTTCGCTGCACTTTCCATTAATATCACCTGTTCTTTCCTCCGCGCTCGTAGACGCGGATGTTAACAAAACAGGTGGGTCAATTTTAAACGCCAATTACCCACCTAGTGGGTCAATTTTGCATGCCAATTCACAATCAAGGTGAGACTTGTTCTGAGAACCGTGTCGCGCGGTTGGCCAACCTCGCAGGGATCACTGCCCAGATTGGCTACAAGCGTCGCCCTGGTCGATATGGCGGCAAGCCAGCTGTGGTTGCAGACAACACTCTGGCCCGGCAGTTTGAAGTCGGCATGCCTGACCGTATTTGGGTGACCGACATCACCTACATCAAAACCCATGAGGGCTGGTCGTACTTGGCAGTTGTGATTGATCTGTTCTCAAGGCGAGTCGTCGGCATGGTCCATGCAATCGCGCATGACGACGGATCTGGCTTTACAGGCCTTACTGAGTGCTGTTTGGCGACGCAAGCCAAAGACCAAAGTCATAATCCATTCAGATCAGGGATCGCAGTTTACCAGCAAAGAGTGGCAATCGTTTCTCGGCAAACACAATTTGATTGCCAGCATGAGCAGACGTGGGAATTGCCATGATAATGCCGTCGCTGAGAGCTTCTTCCATCTTTTAAAACGGGAGCGGATCAGGCGGCGAACATACCTGACGCGCAACGCGGCAAGGCAGGATGTGTTCGACTACATCGAGATGTTCTACAACCCCAGCCGAAAGCACACGAACAACGGTATGCTGTCGCCAGTTGACTATGAAGCAAGACAGCGCAAACTGAACAAGGCAGGTGTCTAGGAAACTAGGGGCACCTCAGTCTTGCCGTGATGATGTACGTCCGGTTCCCGCTTTCCCTACGAAATGTCGAAGACTTGCTGCACGAACGCGGTATCGACGTGAGCCATGAGTCAGTTCGTTTCTGGTGGAACCGTTTTGGTCCGTTGTTCGCCGCTGAGATCCGCCGGAACCGCGTCCAGAATCTCCGCGCCTATTCCAATTGGCAATGGCACCTGGACGAAGTTTTCGTGAAGATCAACGGCGAGACGCACTATCTTTGGCGTGCCGTGGATCATGAGGGCGAAGTGCTGGAATCTTTTGCCACCAAGCGCCGTGATCGCAAAGCGGCATTGAAATTCCTACGAAAAACCATGAAACGCTATGGGAACCCGCATGTTATCGTGACTGACAATCTTCGGTCCTACTGTGCCGCGATGAAGATCATCGGCAATGCGGAGAAGCAAGAAACCGGCCGTTGGTTGAACAATCGGAGCGAGAATTCTCACCAGCCGTTTCGACGACGAGAACGGGCGATGCTGCGGTTTCGACAGATGAAAAGTTTACAGAAATTCTCTGCCGTCCATTCTTCAGTTCATAACCATTTCAATCAGGAGCGCCACCTTTACCCCCGCGCCACTTTCAAGCTCAACCGTGCCGCCGCTCTCGCCGAGTGGCGCGTTCTCTGCGTGGAATAAGGGGCAGGCACCCTGTCCTACCAGAGACTGGTTCGCATCTGTCTGACAGCACCGTTTTATTGATTGGTTTCTTGGCCGCATTATCCGTGTCTGCCCTGTCCCACTGACTACCGCGCCCCTAACATTGCCATGGCTTTACCTTTGGCATCGCCGCAGTAACCTCGACCTCCCGCAGCATCCCGCCATCCACCAGCCCCTCCCGCACCCAACCTAGCGCCAGCCACCAATCATCATAGGCCCGCCGCGCACCTGCGATCCTCTCCGGATGCGGCCACCATGTCACCGGGCACGCCAAAATCTCGACCGTTCGCCACCGCCCGCGATACTGCACCCTTTCGACACCAACAACCTCAGTCCTGGCCCGCTCGCCATGCTGGTTGCGCCTGGTCTCAACCGGGACGCAGCGCGGCACGGCTCCCGGCATCCAATCCGGCGTCAGCCCGGCCCGCGCAAGTTCCGCCACTCGGATCGCCATGCGTTTACCGCCCAGAGCGTCGGGCATGCACCCAGCCAGTCACGGTAGATGACGCCATCAACAAAGCCACTACCCAGCGTCATGGCGCACCATCACGGCACCTCGGCCGATAGCAGAACAGCCGTGACGCGGCGGGTGCCCCCTCTTGGTGGAAAACCGACACAATTGCCGCTTTGCGGTTGGCCATCGACGGCAAGTTGCACGCTGCCAGTGCCCAGTTTTTTGGGGTCCTCTATGGTGATGATCAGTATTCCGTCCGGGCCCGTGACCCGGATTTCCGCGCGACCCCAGTGCCTGGGAAGCCGAGGGGATATCCGGATACCGCCTTTGTGGAGGCTGACGCCGAGGATGCCCTCGACGGCCAGTTGCCATGTCCAGCCAGCAGCGCCCGTGTACCATGTCCAGCCGGCCTGACCGATGCCGGGATCTGCACCACGGACGTCGGCGGGCAGAACATAGGGTTCGGCGCGATAGAGGTTCGCGCTTGATGCGTCCGCAGTCCGGCTGACCGGATTGATCAGGTCGAATATCTCGTAGGCGCGATCGCCGTCCCCCAAATGCGCATGAGCAAGACCCAGCCAGGCCGCCGCGTGCGTATACTGTCCGCCATTTTCGCGCACCCCCGGCGGATAAGCACGAATATAACCCGGATCGCGTGGCGTACAGTCGAATGGCGGAGTGAGCAGGCGCACCAACCGCGCTTTGGGATCGACAAGCCGCGCGGTCGCTGAGGCCATGGCCAACGCGGTTCGCTCAGGCGAAGACCCATCGGCAAGTGCGGCCCAGGACTGAGAGATGCTGTCAATCTGGCATTCGTCTGAGTCCTTTGAACCCCAGGGAAGGCCGTCATCCGCGAATGCACGCGCATACCATGCGCCGTCCCATCCCGCTTTATCCACAGTCTCGCGAAGTGCATCCGCCTTAGGCCGCCAAAACCTGACCAGATCGTCGCGCCCAACCTCCACAGCAAGGCCCGCAAACATGTCGGCGCATACGGCGGCGAACCAGCCAAGCCAGACGCTCTCGCCGCGCCCTTCGCCCCCGACCCGGTTCATGCTGTCGTTCCAGTCGCCCGTGCCGATTAGCGGCAGCCCGTGCGCACCCGCAGTGATCCCATGTTCAAGGGCACGCTGACAATGCTCAAACAGTGTCGCGCTCTGGGAACCCTTCTGGAACAGGGCGTAGCGATCTTCTTCTCCTTGCGCGAGCGGTGGCGCTGACAGAAACGCGACTTCTTCTGCGAGGACAGAAGTGTCACCGGTGGCACTGACATATCTGCCAGTCGCATAGACAAGCCATAACAGATCGTCCGAGCAGCGTGTCCGCACGCCGCGCCCCAATGGCGGATGCCACCAGTGCAGTACGTCGCCCTCCTCGAATTGCCGTCCTGCACAGTCGAGTATGTGCGCCCGCACTCGCTGTGGATCGGTGAACAGAAGCGCCATCATGTCCTGAAGTTGATCGCGGAAGCCAAATGCACCGCCGGCCTGTTGGAAACCTGCCCGCGCAAGGACGCGCGACGCGAAGGTCTGGTTGATGAGCCAGCGGTTGACCATCAGATCGAACGCCGGATCCGGTGTGGTGACCGTGACCGCACCCAAGCGCCGCGCCCAGACGGCCTCGTTCGCGGCCAGCGCCTGCTTCGCCTTCCCAACGTCAGCCCAATGCATGGCAAGGCGTGCGGCCTCTGATGGATCACTCCCCTCGCCGAGCACAAAGACAATCTCCTCCGTCGCGCCGGGCGCAAGATCGATGTGGACTTGGAATGCGGCGCAGGGATCGGCAACGCCATCGAACGCCCCGTCGAGGCTCCAGGCTACGAGGCCAGCCGGACGAGCGCTATCGCCACTTCGGCCCAAAAACGCCGCGCGGTCACAGGTCAGGCTATGCGGCGGGCGACTTGCGGTTAGAAACGCGGTGCGATCGGCGAACTCGGGATTCCAGCCGTTGCGGGCAATCAGCGCGCGGCTTTCGACATCATAGCCGCAGACCAGATGCGGGCGCGCCATGCTGGCCAGCGCCCCGAGTAGCCACTCGGCATAGTAGGTTGCGGTGAACCGGCGACCGCGCTTGCCTGGATTTGACAGGCTGAGAAGGACCAGTTTGACCGGCGCGTCTGGCGGGACGAAAACGGTGAGACTCTGCTCCAGGCCTTCACCGTTGCGTCGCCATGTTGTGGCACCCGGACGGTGTCTGATCTGGCAGGCCGTGCCCCCACCGGCGGGAAGCGGGGTTGGCGTCCAGATCTTGGCGGTCTCCTCGTCACGAAGGTACAGCGCCTCTGCTTGTGGGTCGAGCAGCGGATCGTTCGACCACGGCGTAAGGCGATGCTCGCCACTGTTGATGCACCAGGTGAAGCCAAGGCCCGCCTCGGTCACGATCGATCCAAAGCATTCGTTTGCCAGAACGTTACACCAGGGTGCCGGTGTCTGTCGCCCGCTCTCAAGATGGATCTCATAGTCCCCGCCGCCCGGCGCGAAGCTACCATAGGAATTGTCGAAGGTGCCGTCTGACGGGCGCTCAAGAGCAGGTGCTGATGCGGGCTCTGGCGGTGGCGGTCCGACGGGCTGGAAGTGAGGTGGTGCGGCGTGCAACGCGGGCGGGGAGGCCACTGCCTCGCTCAGCGAAACAGCCGCGCCATCCAATGACATTCGCGCCGCAGCTTCGAGGGTCCGCCGATCGGTCTCGGCGAGCCGGTCCGCCGCCAGCAAATGAACGCCCCCGGAACCACCAAGGCCCTCGTGGATGCCCGCCTCCCGCAAGTTTGCGAACAGCAATTCCCGGGTCGGTTGCTGATAGCCGGAAGCACCTTCGTGCAAGATCACGAGGTCCGCGCGAAGGTCCCGCCGAAGCCACCACTGATGCGCCCGGATCGCGACCGGCACTAGCTGCGCGTGCGCGTCATCCACTACCCGCACAAGGATGATCGGCAGATCGCCGGAAAGGCCCATGCTCCAGAGCTGCGGCTGGGCGGGGAGGCCCATGTCTGACACAACCGCCAGCGCTTTCGCCGATGATCGGAGAAAAACCAGATCGCGGCACTGTGCCTGTGCCTGCGCAAGTGCTCCCGCATCAATGCCAAGATGCTGCGCCTCAATCGCGACAGATCGCAGGGCATCCTCCATCGCCCAATCCAAAGTCGACGCTGTGGCGTAGCGCTCGGCAATTTCAATTGCCGTCGCACGAGAGCCGGCGGCGATGGTCACAAATGCAAGCTCTGCCCGGGATCCCGCCGCCAAGACCACCCGTGCGCGCAAAGCCATAACCGGATCGAGCGTCCACCCGACCCCGCCTGCCAGCGCGTCGGTCGCGCCCGGCGGACGTTCCACATTGCCATGTCTCCCGAGAAACGCCCGGCGGTCGGTCTCAAACCCTTCGGGTGTTACTGCCGTGTCAGCCGAAAGAAGCATGTGAAGAAGAACCGGTGGTTGATCGGCCGGTCGCCTGGGGCGACGTGTAAACACGAGCGCGCCCAGAGCATCCAGCCGCTCACTGTGAATGAAGAGCTTGCTGAAGGCGGGGTGCCGCTCATGCGCAGCCATGGGTGCCAGCACGATCTCGGCATAGCTCGTCAGATCAATCTCACGCGTCCGGTTGCTGTTGTTGATCAGGGAAATGCGCCGCATCTCAATGTCGTCGCCCGGTGCAATCGCAATCTCCAGACTGGTCGAAAAGCCCTCTGCCTGTTCGTGAAACTCGGCCTTGTGCGCGTGAAAGCTAATCTCTTTGGACGGGTCCGGCCCGCCACCGCCAAGCGACCAGACCACCCCGCTTGCCCTCTCACTCAGAAATATCCGCGCATCGCCACCGCGGCAAACGGCGTCGCCGGTCCATCTTGTCAGCGCCTGTCCCCGCCACCAAAGCGCACCGCCGCCGGAATCTGTGATCCAGGATGCAAGACTGCCGTTGCCGATGACGTGAAGCTGTCGACCTTGTTCCTTGGGCGGGGCCCAGGCATTCAGCATCGGCACCGGTGCGCGCGCAAGGTCTGGCGCTGCCGTCTCTGCCTCGGTCGCCTGCTCGGGCGGAAACTCCCAGGGCACGCGCTCCTGCAACAGTAATTCGGTAGCGCGAATATGCGGCTCGCGGGTGAAACGCGCGACAAGAATGTTGTCGTTCAATGCGTTGCCTATTGCGGCGGCGATCATGCCCTGGTGATGGGCCATGTAGGACCGAACCGGGATGAACCCGCCCTGTACCGGCCTTCGGTCCGATGTGAAATCAGCCGCCTCGAAGAACCCGTATTGGTCGCGCAATCCAAGCTTGTCCAACCGTCGAAGGTTGGCTGTTGCTGCCGCCGACGCAACGGCTAGCGCCAGTGCGCTTGCATAGGGGGCCACCACATAATCCTCGGCCAGACCACGCTTGAGGCCGAGTCCAGGCACGCCAAAGGCCTGATATTGGTATCGATGCGCGGCGTCGCGGGTGGCGTAGCCGGACTCAGATACACCCCAGGGCAGGCCGAGTTTGTCGCCATATTGCCGCTGTGCGGAAACCACAGCGCGTTCGCTCTGCCCCAAGAGCCTCCCGGCGTCACTCGGCAACAACAGCGCCGGCATGAGGTACTCGAACATCGACCCGTTCCAAGAAAGGATTGCCAGCGCACCGCCAGTCTGGGTGATCGGGCGTCCGAGGTGGAACCAATGCTCCACGGGCACGTCGCGCTTGGCAATTGCAAAATAACTTGCCAGCCGTGCCTCGCTCGCCAGCAGGTCATAGTGATGCTGGTCGAGGCGGTTCGAGCCAATATTGTAGCCGATGAAGAATGTCCGCGTTTGGGCGTCATAGAGCGGCCTGAAATCCATGCCAAAGGCGCGTTCGCCCGCGCGTTTTGCGATATTCTCGAGATTCGCGCAAATTTCGGCGCAAATGGCCGCACCGCGGTCAAGCGCCGCTGTCATATCGGCGACCAAATGCTGGCCAACCCCGTCGGCCGGAGCCAGTTCTGACAACGCAGAACGCGCGCGGCCGATCGCTTCAGCGATCTCTCCGAGGCTGGCGTCGGGTCCGGGAAGAGCGTCGATGATATCCTTCACCGCGCCGTGGCCGATCGGTGACAGGTCAGTCAGTGCGTGCCACGGTTCAAGGGCCTCCAGATCTCGGCGCATCGTCAAGAGGTGATGGTCGGCCCGTTCCATCCAGACTCGGATCTCGTGCACGTTGGCCTTGGCAGCCTCGTCGAAGGTCTTTGAGACAAGCGCTTGAACCTCGCGCCAGTCGCCTTCGCAAATCTCAATCAGTTCGGCCCTCCAGGTCGCCGACACGACCCGGATTTCCGGGATCCGTAGCAGGATCGTATCCAGGTGGCCGAAGATGCGACGCCGATGCGGTTCGGGCAGTGCCGAAGCGGCGGCGCGCAACAGATGGAGAACATCCTCCAGACCGTCCCACAATGCGGGAGATATCGCAGGCCCACGTGCGGCTTCGCGGCAACCCTCGCGCAGCGTAAGCAGGCTGGCTGCAAGATTGCCGCTGTCGACCGTGGAGACGTATCGCGGTTCGAGCGATTTGAGCGTTTTCGTGTCGAACCAGTTGAGAGTGTGCCCAGCGTAGCTTTCCAACCGGTCGAGCGTTTCAAGCGCACCGATCATCCGCGCGGCGAGGTCGCGCAGACCGATGTGACCAAGATCCCACGCAGTCAGCGACGACAGGAGCAGCATGCCGACATTGGTCGGGGAGCTGCGATGCGCGATCTGCTCGTGAGGGCTTGCCTGATAGTTGTCCGGCGGCAGCCAATTGTCGTCGGGCCCGGCGAAAGTTTCAAAGAACAGCCAGGTCCGCCGGGCGATCTGGCGCAAGTAGAGCCGGTCCTCCGCGTCAAGCGTCTCTTTGGCCCGCCGCTTGGGTCGGCTTATGAGATGGGCGATCTCCGGCGAAGCGAACCACAACAGCAGTAGCGGTGCCGCCCCCCACAGGCCAAAGGGATGGAGGAGAGCCAGTATCAGCGCGATCGTGGCGGCGAGCACTGGTGCCGAAACCATCTCGCTCCAAGCCGCTTTGCGTCCTTCCGGAATCTGCACCGCAGAATGTGCGGCCGAGGTCCATTCCAGCATTCGCCGCTTCGACACAAAAACACGCCACAGGGTTCGCGCGATCGCGTCCACCGCGTGTACGGCCTCATAAGCCATGAACACGATCGCAAGCAGCCAACGCCCACTGTGATCGGCCAACTGGCGAAGCCAGATTCGTACAGCGCCACGGCGGCGGCCGTGCGCCAGATTAGTTACAAGATCGGTAAACAGATAAGCACCCGGTGCTGTCACCGTAACGGCGGTCCAGATCAGGGCGTGGTCCGGCAGCACAAGCCATCCCACCATCGCGAAAGCGACAAGTGCCGGTGGGATCAGGCTGCGACGTAAATTGTCGAAGACCTTCCAGCGGTCAAGTGTCGACAGCCGGCTAGGTTGGTGCCTGTCATCCCGGGCCGGTGCCAATCCGGCGAGCCAGGGCAGAAGCTGCCAGTCGCCACGGATCCAGCGATTAGCGCGGCGGACATAAGCAAGATAATTCGGCGGGAAATCCTCGTAGAAGACGATGTCGCTGGCCAGTGCCGCGCGGCCGTGAAGGCCCTCGAACAGGTCGTGGCTGAGGAGCGCATTCTCCGGCACACCCCCACAAATGCACTGATAATAGGCCGCGATGTCGTATGCGCCCTTGCCGGAAAATATCCCTTCGCCGAATAGATCCTGATAGACGTCGGACACCGCCCGGCTGTAGATGTCGATCGCCGTATCACCGGTATATAAGCGGCTGAAAAGCGACCGGTCGCCGTCGTCGGGCGAGATTTCGACACGCGGCTGGACAAATGTGTAGCCACAGAGCGGTCTTCCCGACGCGGCATCGAATTCGACGCGGTTGAGAGGATGCGCGAGCGTGCCAATCAGCCGGTTTATCCCACTGGGCGGCGCTGTAGTGTCAGCATCAAGTGTGACAGCAAACCGCGCCCGGCTGAGGGCATCGACATCGCCCTCGCTCAGGGCAAAGGCATCGGGAATGTGACCCAGGATGAACGCCGTGAACTCTTCAAGCTTGCCGCGCTTGCGTTCCCATCCCATCCAGTGGCCATCAGCCGCATTCCAGCGACGCGCCCGATGCAGCAGCACGAACGGAGCATGTTTTGGATAGCGCGCGTTCAGGCGCTGTATGCCTGCCACGAGCGCCGCCTCGATCAGCGGATCTTCCGGCATCCGCTCGGCGTCGGCGTCAGCGAGATCGCTCAGCAACGCCATGCGGATCAGAGGGTCCGGGTTTGACAGCCAATGCCTTTCCAACCGTTCGATCAGCGGTCCGACCTCTGCTTTCTGACGAAGGATCACCGGCATTACCAGTGCCGCATCGCAGCCTGGGGGCAGACCGTGCTCGACATCCAACTTCGGCAGCACCCGGGGCGGAAGGATCTGGGTGATGATCCATTGCGTAAGCGTGACGCTGATGATCATTGCGGGCATGAGCGAAAGCGCAATCCCGGTCACCCGTGCCAATGCGCCTGAATGAGACAAGTCCAGAAGCAGCACCGGAACCGCGAGCGCCGCAATCGCAAAGACAGCCATCGCACCAGCGTAGCTGATTCCAGGGTGAGTGGTCACCCAACGGCGCAGTGCAGCAGTTGGGTTGGCGCGGAACCCGACAGCCTGCTCCAGCGTCGCCCTGCCTTCCGCAACCAGCCAGCATCCGACATGTCCGGTGCGCCGTGTGCCTGCATGAGCACGCGCGAGCTTCACCGCGGCTTCGGCGACATCGGATTCAAGCATCCGCGCGCCAGTGGCGATTTCCTCGACGACCTTGCGATAGCTGTCGCGTGTGTCGAAATCCATCGCCGGGTAAACTCCGGCGGGATCGGCCCTCAAAATTGCTTCGACCCAGCTAACCTCCTCAAAGAAAGCCTTCCAGGACATATTTGACACCGCGATGAGAGCCGAGATCGCGCGCGAGACGCGTTCGGTCGGGTCAACTGCCTCGCGCTGTGCCAAAACAGGGATCGGTTCGAACGGCGGCGCGAGATCGGGTACGAGCTCGGAGAATGCGAGAACCAGACTCTCAAGGCAGGCAAGCTGCAGCATCGCCGGAAACGCCCAGAGTTCAGCGATGGTAAGAGGTCCATCTTGTTGATACGACTGAACGAACTCCACGACACCCGCCAAGCTCACCTGCATGTGCGTGGCCTTGAGCATGCCGTGCGCCAAAGCCATAACCCGCAGGATCCCACCAAATTCTGGCGCGGCAAGGCGCGGCAGACGGTGGTAGAAGGCTTCCGGCATGTCCCCGCGTACTTGCCGGACCGCGCGTCGAACATGAAATTCGTTGTCGAGAAGCCACTCGGAAGCTTTCGCGGCATGGTGTGGCGGCTCGACACAGGACTTCCGCGCTTGATCCAGCCAGAGGGCGATCCCGGAAAGATTCTTCAAGGCAGGCGTCAAGGCGGGTCGGCCCCGGCCGATATCGTGGCGTGTCCGGAGGGATGCCGCAGCAAGCACAAGCGTGCTGTCCGGTGCGGCGACGCCATCCGAATGGGCGGCGAGGGTCACATCAGCGCCCGGTTCGGCAATCTCACGGCCTGTTCGTCCTCGGTGCCCGGATGAGCCGGCGGCAGGGTCCACTCATTTCCCCTCACAAGGAGGATGGGCTTCTCCGCATGATTGATCAGATACTCGGCAACACTCCCTACAGAGAGGTCCGGGTGCCGACTACGACCGGTGGAGGAGAGAATGATGATGTCCGAACGCTCATCCACGACAGCGCGCGCGAGTGCATGTCGAGGATCTCCACTCTCCAGCACCCGCGTTCGCGTTGAGGCCTGAGCGGGTGGTATATGAGATTGCACGTGTTTCAGGTAATTTTCGGCCACAAGCTCGTTACGACGGCACAGCCGGTCGCGCAAATTTACGGCTTCCGCTTCGAGCGGGCCGGTCTCGGTGAGTTCGATATTCGGTGCTGCATGGACGAGTACGACCTCGGCGTCATGAGCGGTCGCTATCTCCAGAGCGACCGGCAAGGCACATTCCGAGCGGGGCGAACCGTCAAGCGGCGTTATCACTCGGCGATACCTTATGGGCTTGTCACCGACCTCCATCAACGGAACCAGCATCACCGAACTGCTGGCGGCCTCCACAACGCGATGCGCCGTGCCGCCCAGCCCGGTGAACGGCCAATTGCTGTCGCCAGCCACTCCAAGGACGATCAGATCGACTCGATTGTCGCGCGCCCATGTGCAAATGGATTCCGCCGCCGGCCCATCGATCACCACGGCGTCGCATTGAAGGTTGCCGAAATGCGACGCACGCTCCCGAAGCTCTGCCGCGATATCATGGTGACGCATCTTCCATTCAACCGGATCCGTTGGTGCCTGGTCAGCCTGCGGCTCGAAAACGCGCATCAAAGTCAGTCGCGCGTCAACTGCCGATGCTATTGCCGCGGCGTGCCCCAATGCGGCGTGCGAATACGGTGACTTATCCAAACAGGCCAGAACGTGGTGAAAGATCCGATTTTCAGCACACTTTCGAAACGGCTGCGTCTCGTTATCTATTCCTCTCGGGAGTTCTAACTCAGACATGATGCGCTCCTTCTGTATGGTGTTACTAAAGCGATCCGACTTTCTTTCGCAGCCCTCAGGACCAGTTCCCGACCGGGACGACATGGCGCAATCGATTTGCGACCGTTCCGGCACCAACGTGTAATGTAAGCAAAAAAAATGCCTGACACCATGCGAGGCGCTGACGAAGAACTGAACCATAAACCGGGCCGAAACGATCTAGCATTGATTAAGATCAACTCGTGGACTTTATTTTAGCGCCATCAGGCGTCGATCTATCCGCTTCGGCCATTTTGGTTTTCACTGATGCGGACTGCTTCGCGTTCTGGTGCCAGCAACCTGGTCCACTGTATCTGGTGTATCTGGGAATTCGCCTGGCTCCTTACATTCCGCCCGGCGCAAGACTGGCGCTCAGGTCACGACATCGGGCTCTGTTCGTCCAATGAAGCGCTGCATTCCTGCAATTTCGATCACGGCCCGTTTCAAGGGAAGAAGCACTTTGCAAACGCTCAGTGACGCGGCCTTTTCATAAGGTTTATATTGTTCGAGATAGAGCCGGATCGTAGCATCTTCTGTGCCTGTGCCCGAAAGCCGCAACACAGCGCGGCCATCACCTTCGAACCATATTCGCAGCCCCTGATGGTCGCTGACCGATCCGTCAATAGGATCCCGGTAAGAAAACTCATCGGCCCCGGACACGGTCAGACCGCCAAAGGATTTGCCTGAAAGCGTCTCCATCTGCCCGATCACATGATCCATGAGCCGGTTTGCAGCCTCAGGCGGCACGCCTTCGTAGTCATGTCGCGAATAATAATTGCGCCCGTAATTGGCCCAGTGATCTGTCAGAATCTTGGCCACCGACAGTTTGCGGACAGCGATGATGTTGAGCCACAGCAGGACCGCCCATAGGCCGTCCTTTTCGCGGATATGGCTGGATCCGATGCCGGCACTTTCCTCGCCACAGATAGTCACCTTGCCTGCATCCAGAAGATTGCCGAAGAACTTCCATCCGGTCGGGGTTTCAAAGATAGCGATGCCCAATTTCTCGGCCACGCGGTCACAGGCGGCGCTGGTCGGCATGGAGCGCGCAACTCCGGCAAGACCCGCGGCATATCCCGGTGCCAGATGCGCGTTTGCCACGAGTACGGCGAGACTGTCTGACGCGGTGACATACCGGCCGCGGCCGACAATCATGTGTCGGTCACCGTCGCCATCCGACGCAGCGCCGAAATCGGGGGCGCTGTCGGACATCATCAGATCCATAAGCGGCTTGGCCCGGATCGGATTGGGATCAGGATGGCCGCCACCAAAATCTTCCAACGGGACGGCATTGACCACTGTGCCTTCGGGCGCGCCGAGGGTCTGTTCCAGGATCGCCTTTGCGTAAGGGCCGGTGACAGCATGCATCGCGTCGAAGCACATGGAAAACCCGCCCGCAAACATTGACTGGATCGCGTCGAAATCGAATAGCTTCGCCATCAGATCGCAATAATCGGCCACTGGATCGACAATCCTGATCGGCATGCAGCAGACAGCGGTTTCTCCAATCGGGCGGAGATCGACATCGGGCACCCGCGCAATCTTGTAACTGTCGATGGCCAGTGTCGCGTTCAGTATGGCTGCGGTGACACTTTCGGGCGCGGGACCGCCATTGGCGACATTGAACTTAATCCCGAAATCCTCTTCTATCCCGCCCGGATTATGGCTTGCGGACAGGATGATCCCGCCATCGGTCTTGTTCAGGCGGATCAGGTGCGAGGCCGCGGGCGTCGACAGCAGGCCGTTCTGGCCGACGATGATCCGGGCCGCCTTGTTCGCCGCGGCCATTTTCAAGATCGTCTGGATCGCGTTGGCATTGAAGAAACGCCCGTCACCGCCGACAACAAATATCTTGCCTTCCGCGCCGCCAATCGAATTGAAAATCGCCTGGATGAAGTTTTCCAGATAATGCGGTGCCATGAATGTCCGGGTTTTCTTGCGCAAACCGGAAGTGCCGGGTTTCTGACCCTGAATGGGCCTGCTCTCAACAGTCTGGAATGTCATTTCAAATCTCCTTCAGGTCAGTTGGTTTTTCGGAGCGGCCGCTCTAACAGGTTGCTGAAAAAGTCACCATTCCCGACGCGCGGAAACGTCTGGAGAGGCTCTTGCGGCGAAGTCTCACGCTCAATACGCTCTTCGCCATATTCATCTTAGCCCGCGCCGCAAACCTTGAGGAAGGTCAAAGTGCGTAGCACTCGGACCCGGTAGCCTGGTGTTACAAATTTCAACAACGCAGCCACCAAATGACCGATATCTTGACGATCACATTGAACCCTGCAGTGGATTTGGCAACAATTGTCCCGCGAGTGGTCGCTGGACCGAAACTGCGTTGTTCGACCCCGGTAGTGAACCCAGGTGGCGGTGGCATCAACGTGTCGCGCGCGATCGCCACGCTCGGCGGAACCAGCAGGCCTCTGGTGGCGATGGCGGGAACGATGGGAGATGTTTTGCTGTCGCTGTTGCGGGCCGAGGGACTGGAGCCACTCATTGTGCAGGTGCCGGGCGAGACGCGGCAAAGCTTTGCGGTGACGGATGCAGGAACGGGCGAGCAGTACCGTTTCATCCTGCCAGGCCCGGTTTGGAGTGCAAAGGATACCAAGTGGGTACTGGCCGTGATTGACAAAGCGGCCCCCGGCAGCGGCATTGCTGTGTTGAGCGGCAGCATGCCTGCGGAGGCCCCGGTCGATTTGCCTGCGCACGTGGCCAACGCACTGGCCCAACGCAATGTGCGCTTTTGTGTCGATACCTCAGGAGCCAGCCTGTCGCAACTTGTCGCCGCGCCCCGGACGGCCCCCTATCTGCTGCGTCTTGACCAGACCGAGGCCGAGGGCGCGTTCGCGATGACCTTGACGACTGTTCATGAGGCCGCTGACCTTGCCGACAAGCTTGTCGGCTCCGGTGTGGCGGAGGTTGTTGTGTTGAGCTTAGGGTCCGAGGGGTCTGTTCTAGTCTCGAAAGACCTGCATCTGAAAGGCACGCCGCCTGCGGTTCCGGTCAAGAGTACGACAGGTGCCGGTGACAGTCTCATGGCAGGGTTGGTGCTAAGCCTTGCTCGGCACGAGGAACTTGAAACGGCGCTGCGATGGGGGGTAGCTGCAGCTGCAGCCGCAGTAATGACCGAAGCCACCAAGCTCTGCACCCGCAGCGATACTGAGCGGCTATTTGCCGGGTGCGAGATCAGCGAGATCAGTGGTTAGTTAGGGGGCGGATCTTCCGGAACCCGTTGTTCGGCTTTCGCGACATTCTCCTTCACCGCCAGAAAGCTGTCGGGTGTCACCGAGATCGAATCTATCCCGAACTCGACCAGATGCCGGGCGAAGCGCGGGTCGTTACTGGGGGCCTGCCCGCAAAGCCCGACCTTGACGCCCGCCTTATGAGCGTCGGCAATAACCGTCCGGATCATCCACAGTACTGCCGGATGGTTTTCCTTGAAAAGTGGCGCGAGCTCTTCATTATCCCGGTCAATGCCCAGCGTCAGCTGGGTCAGGTCATTGGAGCCGATGGAAAACCCGTCGAAACGCTTTGCAAACTCGGCGGCTAGCACAACGTTCGACGGAATTTCGCACATCACATAGACCTCAAGTCCGCGCTTGCCACGCTTCAGACCAGCCTCGGCCATCACCTTCAGAACCCGGTCTGCCTCCTCGGGTGTGCGGCAGAAGGGGATCATGACGATGACATTATCGAACCCCAAATCGTCGCGCAGCCTCCGGATTGCGTGGCATTCCAGCGCGAAGCCGTCACGGTAGCGATCAGAGTAATAGCGCGATGCACCGCGGAACCCAATCATCGGGTTTGCTTCTTGCGGCTCAAACTGATGGCCACCAAGCAGATTGGCATATTCATTGGTCTTGAAGTCACTCATACGAATGATCACCGGCTTGGGATAACAAGCAGCTGCAATGCGCGACAGACCGCGGGCAAGATGTTCAACGAAGTACTCGGTCTTATCGGCGTAGCCCTGGGTCAGCGCCTCGATCTCGACCCGGGCGGCGTCATCATCCAGTTCGTCGAAGCGAACCAACGCCATTGGGTGCACCTTGACCGCCGAGTTGATAACAAACTCCATCCGCGCCAGGCCCACACCATCGATGGGCAGCCGCCACCAGCGGAAGGCCGCAGCGGGGTTGGCGAGGTTCAGCATTACCTTGGTCCGGGTGGCGGGTATCGTGTCGAGCGACAGCTCAGCCACCTTGATTTCAGAGAAACCGGCATAGACCATCCCATCCTCGCCTTCGGCGCAACTGACAGTGACCTCTTGCTGGTCGTGCAAAACCTCCGTCGCGTTGCCGGTGCCAACGATGGCCGACAAGCCCAACTCGCGGCTAATAATGGCGGCATGCGAGGTCCGCCCGCCGTGGTCGGTGATGATGGCGGCGGCACGTTCCATGATCGGCACCCAGTCGGGGTCTGTTGTCGAGGTGACCAGCACAGCGCCGTCGATAAATTTGCCAATGTCGCGCACGTTCTCGATCAAGCAGACAGTGCCGGTCACGGCGGCATCGCCGACAGCAAGGCCGGTAAGCAGTCGCTCGCCCTTGGCCTTGACGGAATAGGTCTTAAGCGCCCCCACAGAAACGCGCGACTGCACCGTTTCGGGTCTTGCCTGCATGATGTAAAGCGTGCCAGTCTCACCGTCGCGGGCCCATTCCATATCCATCGGCTGGCCATAGTGGCGCTCAATGGTGACGGCCTGACGGGCCAATTCCACGATCTCGGCGTCCGAGAGGACAAAGCGCGCGCGCTCGGCTTCTGAGGTGGACACATTGCGCGTATCACCGCCCGTGACACCTCCATAGATCATCTTGCGTTCTTTTTCCCCTAGTCGCTTTTCCAGAATCGGTACCAGCTTGGGATTGCCCAGAAACGGCTTGAATACCTGATACTCATCCGGGTTCACAACACCCTGTACGACATTCTCGCCCAATCCCCAGGCGGCGCTGATCATCACCACTTTGTCGAAGCCCGTTTCAGTGTCGATAGTGAACATAACACCCGCGCCACCGGTATCCGCGCGCACCATCTGTTGCACGCCTACAGAAAGCGCCACCTGATCGTGATCGAAACCCTTGAGCCGACGGTAGGTGATCGCCCGGTCGGTGAATAGCGACGCGTAGCAGCGGCGGCAGGCATCCAAAAGCGCCGCCTCGCCACGCACATTCAGAAAGGTCTCCTGCTGGCCTGCGAAACTGGCGTCCGGCAGATCTTCGGCAGTGGCCGAGGAGCGGACAGCGACGGCGGGGTTCTTGCTTACTATCCGCTTGCCGAGTGCACGATAGGCCTCAAGAATAGCGTGCGCTGTCGCCTCAGGCCAGTCGCCTTCCAGGATCGCCGTGCGGATGGCGCGACCTGTCTCTGGCAGCGACTTCTTGCCAGAGGCCAGCTTGTCAAGCGCTACGGCAATCACGTCATTCAGTGAATTGGCTTTCAGGTAGTCCCAGAATACATCCGCGCTTGTGGCAAAGCCCGGCGGCACCTTAATGCCCTTGCCCGCCAGAACCCGCACCATTTCACCCAGAGAGGCATTCTTGCCGCCAACCAAGCCTACATCTTGGCGTTTCAGGTCCTCAAACCAGATCACCTGTTCATCTCTGCGCCCCATCGTTTCTCCTTCGCATGGCGGCTTATCTGGCACTTTATGATAGACAAAGCGGCAATGGCTTGACCTGCATCAAGGCTGGGTAATAAAAGCCATTGCATGGTTGGCGCATCTGAAAAAAGGGTGGCCCATGACCAAGACCGAGTTGAATGACCTGATACAGAAGCTTGAATCCCCTTACCCGCTAGACCGCCGGGGCAAGGCAGCGGTGGTCGATGCCGTCGACGCGTTCTTTCCAAGCCGGTCGATCTGGCCCGAGACCCGTGCAGAAAGGATTGGGTCAGCGGATGTGGCGCTTCACATCGTCGACAAAGCCTTTCCCAACTGGGAGATCAAGTTGACCGGCAAGGCCAGCGTAGCGCATGGCAACTGGGTTTGCACACTAAGGAAATCCGCCGGACGGGACAATAATGAGATGATCGGCATCGGCAAGTCCCCAGTGCTGGCACATGCAATTTTCGCGGCTTGCCTGAAGCTGGCGGCACTGAAGCACCATCTTTGAAGGCGTTGTCGGGTCTTGTCAGATTAAACTGGCTTGAAACGGGTAGAGCGGTTGCTTACGATTGAGGGATGACGAAACGCAGCCCTTTTCGGTGTTTCTGAACCAGCTGCCCGCCTTGCAGGTAATTACTGAGGAATTGACTGGGTCAGTAAATAGAAATCCTCGTCCACGCTGTAAACAACATCTTCCGGAAACTCGAGCCAGTTCTCATCGCTGAGCGGTTCGGAAGCGATTTCAACAGCCCGGTAGTCGGATCCTGTTTCATGGTGCACATGGGATTTGCCGCAAATCGGACATTCAAAACCGAATTCCCGCTCCAGATGCCAAAGGGTGCGCCCAAAACGGCTGCCAACCAGATGATCCCCATCACTCAGGACGACGTTCAGACCAACTTTGCAGTCTGGGTCAACCTCCCGGGACCAGTCGATTATCTGACGGATACCCCGACCGAGAACATCTATCAGCGGAAGCTCGGGATGTTTTTGGTGCAGTGATAACAGATAGAAAAAGATGTGCTCGCTGTCCGTAGTTCCTTTGATGTCATTCCTGAACAACGGGTCAATTTGGGGGATCATCCGGTCCCGGACTTTCAGGAAATTCGGAACCGTGCCGTTGTGGGCAAATATCCAGCGCCCGTGCTGGAAGGGATGCGTATTTTCAATTGACTGGTTGCCAACGGTTGCTCGCCGCACATGCGCAACAACTGTATGAGCATAAACACGTGCTGCCTTTTTAGCAAAATGTTCACCGTGAAACGCCGCCCAGGTCTGTTTTTCGACAAAAGGTACGCCATCAGGATAGTCGGCAACGCCCCACCCATGGCTGTGAACCAACCCTTCAGAATCCCCGGCACTTTGCGCCATCAGAGCATTCTGAGCGAGTACAAGACTGCACTCCACACGAGTTGGCTCATTCGCTCTCAAAGCGTATAAACGGCACATGGACGCGTCCTCCAGAGTAGTCACCTCAATCTGCTGGTTTGCCTTGGTGGCGGCCTTGATTTGCATCAAGGTTGCCCTGAGCGAGGCCGGTAAACTCAGGTTGTCATCATTCTGTATGTTAGGGGGGAGGATGGGGAAACCCGCAAATTGGCGTGGACGCTTGCCAGTAATCGCCAGGTGCAAGGCTGAGTTGTCCGGCTCAGAGCGGGCAAAGGCCTTGAGTTTGGCAAAAGAATTCATCGCGCAAAGCCGTCACCGGGAAGAGCGGTATTATTTTGAACCCCACGCAAGAACGGGAGTGGCGGATACCCAATTTGTCTTTATTGGAGATGCGAGCGAAATCCCGCTTCTGGCAAGGCCGGGCACCAACCCGTTTGAGTATCGCCTTTCCATTCTTGCCGGAGAAGGGGATCTGGTCATCATTGGCGGCCAGAGAAACCACGATTTCGAGAATTACCTGGAACACCACCTTGACCTTGGCCACCGCAACTATCTGCAAGTTGGTCAGACTTTTCAGAAAAACGGCGCACCTGTTTCAGTCACGTGCCTGAAAGATGCCGGAACATATGCGTCTTTGCGCACCCATGTAGAAAAGCTGGGCGCGGTGACTCTGGTGCCACATATTACAACTGGCGCGATCTGGGCGCTTGCAAGACAGCTCGGAAAGGATACCGGCAGACCGGTAAATGTCGCGGGGCCTCTTCCGGCCATGTCCATTCTGGCAAACAACAAGTTGTGGTTCGCACAGGTTGTGCGCCGCCTGTTTGGCGAGGACGCAGTACCGGCGGAGGATTCGGCCTTCGGGGCGGCGGCGCTGGCCGCCCGGGTGCATTCGTTTAGCCAAAGCTGTAGCAGGCTCGTCGTCAAAATTCCGAATAGCGCCGGGTCGGAAGGCAATTTTCCTATTTCATCTTCTGAAATTTCAGGGATGGGGATGAAAGAACTGCACCAATATCTGGTAGACCTGCTTTCCAAAATTAATGGGCAGACACTTTATCCGCTGATGGTACAGGTCTGGGAGAAAAACGTTTTGACTGACCGCTCCGTTCAATTGTGGATACCCCACCCCGCAAATGGCTCGCCAGTTGTTGAGGGGGTTTTTGAACAGATCCTGAGCGGCCCGGAAGGTCGTTTTTCGGGGGCCTCTCCCGCCCGCATTCCGGAAGATTGGACCAAAAAACTGGCCCATGACGCTTTGATGTTGGGCCAGGTCTTTCAGGATCTGGGCTACTTAGGTCGGTGCAGCTTTGACGCGGTCATTTCTGGTGACGATTTTGGGTCGGCCAGGCTCCACTGGATAGAATGCAATGGGCGTTGGGGCGGGGTATCTGTGCCGATGACATTTTTGAACCAACTTTTCAGAGGCCTGACCCCGCCACCGTATGTCATCGCTCACAGGTCCGAGCTGGTGTTGCCGTATCGTTCGTTTTCAGAAGGACTTGAGGTCTTGGAGGACCTGCTGTGGCATCCCGGCGGCACCGAAGGTGTTATTTTTATGACGCCGTCGGGTTTTGAGGAGGGACCCAGCCTTCATTTCCTATCTCTCGCCGCCACAACCGAGAAGGCGGGCAGGCAAGCGGAAGAGGTCATTCAGCGCTTGACGGAAATTCATTGACTTAGGTCAATGCGGGGCTTGGCAGTGTCAGAAGAAACCGGCTTGTGAGGGGCAGGGCGACCACATAGCCTAGGCTCAGGACCCATTGATATTGTGACAGTTCGCTGATTCACTGCTCCGAAAAAGGAGCAGTATTATGAGCAATCTATTCTGGCTAACGGAGGCGCAGATGGCGCGCCTGCGCCCTTACTTCCCGAAATCCCACGGCAAG
>DAOUQK010000324.1 GCA_030625695.1 Paracoccaceae bacterium
GCCTTGGACTGATTTGCAGGGTTTCCATATACAATTTCCGAGTTATGGTGAGGCAGGGGGATGTCATGCAATACGATTATTATCATCAGCGAGAATTATAATGGCGAACTCTGTCGAGGTCGTTCAGGCCTATCTTGCGGCGATGGAAGCGCGGGAACTGGACAAGGCAAAATCCATGCTGGGCGATGGGTTCCAAATGGTGTTTCCCGGCACCGGAGTGATGAATTCACTGGAGCAGCTGATCGAATGGGCCGGGCCGCGCTATCGCTTTGTGCGCAAGTCCTATGATGGGTTTGACGCGATGCCGGGTACGGTTGCCGTTGTCTATTGCTATGGAACGCTGGCCGGGGAATGGCCCGATGGCACCGCGTTTTCCGGCATCCGTTTCATTGACCGGTTTGAGCTGCGCGAGGGTCGGATTACCCGTCAGGATGTGTGGAATGATATTGCCGAAACACAGGCGGGCACATGAATCATAAGATCGACCCTGTAACCCTCGCGGTTCTGGCCGGGCGGATGGAACAGATCGCCGACGAAATGGACGCGACACTGTTTCGCGCCGCCTTTAATCCGATCATCGCCGAGGCCCATGATGCCAGTCATGGGTTGTATCACGCCAGCTCCGGCGACACGCTGGTGCAGGGCAAAAGCGGGTTGCCGATTTTTGTCGGGGTCATGTCGTTTGCCGTCAAGGCCGTGATCGACAAGGCCGCGGCGGATGGTGGTCTGGCGGATGGAGACATCTATATCTTCAATGACGCCCACATCGGCGGGACACATTTGTCGGATATGCGCCTTGTTAGGCCCTATTATTTCGACGGTCAGCTGTTTTGCTATCTCGCCTCGGTCGGTCATTGGCATGATGTGGGAGGTGCGGTTCCGGGCAATTACAACCCGGCAGCGACGGATGCCTTTCAAGAGGCGTTTGTACTGCCCCCGGTCAAGCTGGCCCGCGCGGGCGTAGTAAATCAAGACATCATCGATATCCTTTTGCGCAACACCCGCCTGCCGCAATCGGCGATGGGGGACCTTAACGGCCAGTTGGGCGCACTTGATCTGGGCGTAAAACGCATGGATGAATTGCTGGGAGAATACGGAAGTTCCACTGTTTCCAACGCGTTAGAGGCTTTGGGCCACCGGGCCGAAGCGTTGATGCGGGCAGAGCTGACATCGCTGCCGGATGGGCGGTGGGAGGCGGTGGATTACCTTGATAATGATGGGATAACGCCTGATCCGCTGACTATTAAGGTGGCGCTGGAAATTGATGGCGACCGGATGGTGCTGGATTTCGCAGGCACTTCGCCACGCTGCGCAGGGCCGGTCAACATTGCCCTGCCAACGGCAGTGGCAACGGCTTATGTGGCGATCAAACACGTCTTTCCCGACCTGCCCGCAAATGCGGGTGTGATGCGGCCGATCGATGTACTCGTACCCGAAACGTCGATGCTGGCGGCCGAATTTCCCGCCCCTACGGGAGGCTATACCGAGACCATCCTGCGGATGATCGACGTGATTTTCTGTGCCGCGGCACAAGCAGACCCTGAACGGGTAGTGGCCAACGCCTATGGCACCATCAACGCACTGTCGATTGCCGGAAAGCGCGCCAACGGATCGCCTTGGGTGATGTTCAGCTTTTTCGGCGGCGGCCATGGCGGGGCCAGCGATTGCGACGGGCTGAACCACGGCAACGCGCCGATCTCAACAGCCACCATTCCACCGATGGAAATCCTTGAAGCGGCCTATCCGGTGATGTTTCGTCAATGGGCTTTGCGCCCTGACAGCGCCGGAGCAGGCACCTATCGCGGTGGTGTGGGGGCCGTGTATGAAATTGAATTGCTTGAAGAAAAGGCCGAAGCGTTCCTGTTTGGAGAACGTGGATGTTATCCACCCCAAGGCATCGCCGGGGGCGGTGAAGGCGCGCTGAACGTGTTTTCCTATCAGCAGGACGACGGCTGGCATCACCCGCCAATGGTCTCAAAAATGCGCGGAATCGCCTTGAAACGCGGGCAAGCGGTGCGGTTGGAAACACCGGGCGGGGGCGGTTATGGGCCAGCTTCGGGGCGTGATCCGGTTAGTGTGGCTCAGGACGTTCATCGTGGGTTGATCAGTGCAGAAAAGGCAGATCAGCTTTACGGATCAGCCTGGCAAGAGGGCGAAAAATGAGCGGATCGAAGATGATCGGCGTCGATGTTGGCGGCACTTTTACAGACGTATTTGTTTTGGACGAAGACAGTGGAGTTGCGCAGGTCGCCAAGGTTCCAACCACCAAACCGGACCAATCGGCAGGGTTTCTTGAGGGCATCACAAGGGCCGTTTCGGACATGTCCGAAATCGCGGTGGTGGTGCATGGCACCACCGCGGGCACCAACGCATTGTTGGAACGCAAAGGCGCGCGGATTGGGGTGATCACCACTGAAGGTTTACGTGACGTTTTGGAAATGCGCCGTCGCGACCGACCCAGAACCTGGGGTCTGCGCGGTGATTTCGAACCGGTTGCGGCGCGGGAATTACGACTGGAAGTGCCGGAACGTACATTGGCGGATGGCACGATCTACCGTTTTGTACAAATTGAAGCGGTGCGCGAACAGGCATTGGTCCTGCAAAAGGCCGGCTGCGAAGCGGTGGCGATCCTGTTTGCCAATGCCTACGCCAATACCGAAAACGAAGCGGCGGCGGTGGCGGCGGTGCGCGCCATCTGGCCCAACCCACACGTTTCCGCCAGCCACGAAATCCTGCCGGAAATTCGAGAATTTGAACGGTTTTCCACCACCGCGCTGAACGCCTATCTGCAACCGGAAATCTCGGGCTACCTTGCCCGGTTGGGGGCCGCCCTGACCAAGGGCGGCTTTGCCGGTGAATTTCTGATTGTGCAGTCCAATGGCGGCGTGATGTCGGTTGATACCGCCTGTCAGTTTCCCGTGCGCACCGCCCTGTCCGGTCCGGCGGCGGGAGTGATTGCCGCCGCTTATATCGCTGAAACTGCTGGGTTCCCGGATGTGATTACCGGCGACATGGGCGGCACCAGTTTTGATGTGTCGCTGATTGCCGGCGGGAAAAGCATGTTAGCTGCACAAAGTTCGATTGATTTTGGCATGGTGATCCGCACGCCGATGATCGAGATCACCACCATCGGTGCGGGTGGCGGATCCATCGCCTGGGTCGACAAAGGGGGGCTGCTGAATATTGGCCCGGAAAGTGCGGGGTCAGACCCCGGCCCGGTGGCTTACGGTTTGGGCAATGACCGGCCTACAGTGACGGATGCCAATGTGGTTTTGGGCCGGATTGACACTGAAAACCCTATTGGCGGCAGGTTGGAGCGGCTTGACCGCGACGGCGCGGCACGGGCGATTGACATCCACGTTGGCGCCCCCTTGGGGCTGGACACATTGGCGGCGGCAGAGGCGATCATTCGGGTGGCCAATTCACGCATGGCCGGGGCGATCCGGCTGGTCAGTATTGAACGCGGTTTTGACCCCAAGCGCTTTGCCTTCATGCCGTTTGGCGGTGGCGGCGCGCTACATGCAGGGGCGATGATGCAGGACGTTGGTCTGGCCCGCGCAATTGTGCCACGTTATCCGGGTGTTACGTCGGCGATGGGCTGTGTGATTGCCGATATGCGGCAGGATTTTGTGCAAACGATCAATGCGATGATGGATAATCTGGACCCGGAGGCGTTGCAGGATTTCATGCAGGCGCATGTGGATCAGGGAATGCAAGTACTGGACGCCGCACAGACCCGGTTTGAGGCCCGCGAAACCGGCTTTATGCTGGATATGGCCTATGTCGGGCAGACCCACACGGTTGCGGTGCCGATCACGGTTGAATTGGTTAAGGGCCGGGTTCGGGCACCCGGACGGGCCGAGATTGGCGAGGCGTTTGATGCGGCCTATCGTGCCGCCTTTGGACGGTTGCTTAAAAACGGCGTGCGCCGGGTGATGAACCTGCGCAGTTCGGTTACCGGCAAGCGCCCCAAGTTC
>DAOUQK010000323.1 GCA_030625695.1 Paracoccaceae bacterium
TTCTCTGACACGATAATGTTCTGGCCAACCAACCGGTGCATGTCCGACAGACGCGCCGTCAGGTTCACCGCTGGACCAATGGCGGTAAAGTCCAGCCGGTTCACCGCACCAATGTTGCCATAAAGAATTTCCCCGGCGTGAATTGCCAGAGTAAACCCGGTTGTGGTCAGCCCAGCGGCACCTCGTCGGTCGTTCAATTCGCCAATCTCACGGCACAGGGTGGTTGACGCATTCAAAGCAGCAGAGGCTGCATCCTCGACGCGATCCAGATTGAACATGGTCAACATCCCGTCGCCCATGAATTTCAGAATATTGCCGCCATTGTCCTGAATGACCCGCACCGCCACGGCAAAGTAATCGTTCAGCATGTCGATCAGGTCACTTCCGGCCGTTTGCTCGGCCAGTTCGGTAAACCCGGTCAGATCGAAATAACAGATCACCGCGTTGATCTTTTGCGATGACCCGCGGGCGATTTCCCCCGACAACACCCGCCGCCCGGCATCCCGCCCCAGATAGACCGATAAAAGATCATGCGCCATTTGCAGGTTCGACGCCGATTTCAGGACCAGACCAAGGTAAGGGTTCACACTTCTGATCAGGTCCAGATCAGCTTTGGAAAACCCGTTCGGTCCATTACTGGTCCAGGATATAAGCACCCCCTCGGGCGCATTATGCGGGTCAATCGGTACACTTCCGTCGCGCTTTTCGAACAACAATCCAGTGGCCATGTAGTCGGTCAGACCCAACGCCTTCAATTCGTTCAGCAAGGGAAACTGGCTTATATGATCCGGATCGGTCATCCGCTCGTGGTATTCATCAAGACCGTTTTCCAACACGTGGAACATCGGACTGGCCAGCCAGCGTTCCACTGGTTGGTCGGATCGCTCATAAAGCTCGTGTGATGCGCCACCCTGGCTGAGCCAATCAAAGCCGATGCCACCAAATTCCGGGTTATAGGCCTGTTGCGCCACATGCACCCGCCCAAGCGGAATGCCCAGGTCGACCAATCGCTGGCAATAACCCTGCAAGATATCGAGCTGAGACGTCCCCTCCATCCCCTGTTGCATCAGCCACGAAGTCAAAGACTGCGAAGCCGGAGTTTTCAGAGGTTGGGTATTTTCGGGCTGTTGCATTGGGAAATTGTCGTCCGTTGGCCTGTCCTGAGTGACACATGCAGATTTAAGCGTCCGACCCGTGGCGACAACCCCCGATAGGGGTTTTGTGTTAATCTTTCCGACGGCCACCCTACGCGAACGCCATTCTGAACAGTTCTTCGCTTTCAGGATAAAGCCGCGACCTCAGCAACACTTTGTTGGAATGTACCGCTTCGGCAATGCGGGCATAATGATTTCCGGTGCGTTCAGGGGCACGCAAAAGGACGGTCTCGGCCTTGTCCAATGCCCGGTCCATTTCGGTTGTGGCGCGCGGAATGGCGGCTGGTTTGATGGCGCGGTAAACCTGCAAACCCTGGCGTTTGCGCGGCACAGTCGGGTCAACGTGGCGTTTCATGACCTTGTCCAGCGCGACCTCGACCGATTCCAACGCCTTGCGGGCGTCGCGGTAGTCCGGTCGCCCGTTCAACAGGCTTGCCGCCAGGTGATAGGTCTGGCGGTAACAGTCAAATCGATAAACCCGCTCGACCCTTTGACATCTGTCAACGCCGCGGGTGATTGTGCGCACAACTTTCTTGGTCGTAGTGTTAGACAGACCCGAGGCACCTCCACCACTCGCGCGGCCTTCGCCTCCGCCCTCGCCTCCGCCGTAAGAAAACCCCGGAGTGGGGACAGACAGGCTGAGCACCAGCAGGAACGCCACTGAAAGGCGCGAAAAACTGTACATATTAAAATCCGATAAGTCGCTGAACGTGCCATCATACTACCAGAATAGTCACCGATACCAAAGGATTACTTAGCCGTCCGGATTTGACCCGGACAGTTCAAACCGTCGGATCAAATGAAATTCCCCCGAATCCTTCTCACCCACCAGAGCCAAATCACTCAACCTGAAATCCTCTGCCAGTAAGGGTCCAAGCGCGGTTTCAAGCACTGTTTCAACCTGCGCCAGCACAGGCTTGGCCAGCCGCCCGGTCAGTGTGATATGAAACCGAAAATCATCCATCACATGCGGATAGCCCCATTTCTTCAGGTTATCCTCTTGTCGCGGCGTCAGATGCGCCGCCCGGCGTTTGTTCATCTCCTCCGGTGCCGACAGCGCCCGAAACCGGTCAAGTTCGCGCACACAAGTACCCGCCACCTGCAACAGCTCTGGTGATTGTTCCGGGCACAATGCCAGAAACCGGCCCAGCCGGGTCAGGCGCAATTGCCCCGCATCAATGGCCGGCAAGGATCGGCACAGATCTGCGCAGGCAGCCTCCAGATCATCAAATGTCGCGCCTTCTGCAAGGCGGAAAGGCGGTTTGATGGTTCCATGCAGCCCGTATTTGCGCGGGCTTCGGGTGATCTCGGCGATTGATACCGGCAAATCAGGCAAATGCGGATGGTCGGCCGGTTGACCCGTCAGAGAATTCCACCCCAACCAACCCGTGGCAAAACGAGCCCAGTCAGCCCTTGCAGGTGGCAGGTAAAACAGCGCATAGCGGGTGAAGTCGGCGGGGTCGTCAGGCACGATAAAACAGGTATCTGTCGCGGGCAATACTATCCGGACCGGTGATTTGCTCAACATCAACAAGGGGTTGACCAGAAACGATAATCCCACCGGGCACCATCGCACGGACGATCAGCGGGCTAAGCCGGGCCGCCTCGGACACATCTTTGGCTTTGTCGCCAAAGCCAAAGTCATAATGGGCCAGAGCGATCTGCGTCTCAAAGCCCAGTAGCTTGTGCAACATCGGCTCGGCCTCTCCCTGTAGGAAATCGGCCTCCGGCGGCACACAAGAGGCATGACATTGCAACACCCGGTCAATCACCCAGATACGCCGCTGGGGCAGAATTTCACGCAGATGATCATAGGTGCGCCCATTGCCCAACCCAAGGTCAAGCGCGTCGCCCTCTATGCCTGAGATCTGCTCGGCCGCCCAGTTCAGCCCATCACGTTGGGCGGCAAAGCGGCGTAACATGGAATCAAGTCGGCTCATTAAGTTTTGTCCTTTGATATGAGGTCCATTGCGGTCCAGACCCGAACAGGCCCGGCCATCAGGCGGCCTAACAGGGCATCGGTAAATCCCCAGATCGCCTCGTTATGGACCAGATGATGCGTAAGAATGCCGTAAGGTTCACCGTTGTCTGCACGCCCTAAACGCCGGTCTGCCAATTGGCGAACCAGCCCGGCGATCAAACTGTCAGGGTCCACCAACCCCCGTCCGCCCTTCCAGTCGATTGGGTCAAGGTGGGTGTTGATCTGCGCCAGCCCCGGTGCGGCCAGCGGCGCGCGACGCGGTGTGAATGTCGACAGTGACGTTATGCCAAGCCTCTGCAACCCGGTGACCATCTGCGGCGAAATGCGGTTCCATGGCGGTACAAACATCCGGCACAGATGTCGGCCAAACAGATGTGTCAGCTTATCCAGTCCATCCGCTACCTCTGCTTCCATCTCCAACACAGGACGATGATCGCCAAACTCAGCCTTCTTTTCACCCAAGGGCGCGTGGTTCTGATGTGCCCACCCATGAACCACCGGGATCAGATGGTTCGACCCCAGCACATGCGCCGCCAAACCCTGCGTCGCAGCCTCGGGGATAACCGCCAGATGCACCGGGACACCTCGCGCCTCGGCCAGCCCGGTCAGCCGGTCCAGCGCCGCGCCCGTGGCCGTCGCATCGTCATCACGCCACCAAAGCGGCAGGGTCATGCCCAAGGATGCCCATTCAGCCAACTCGCGATCAAGAGGGGTCCAATCTGGTGTCATCGACGTGCCCGCACCATTTCAACCGCCAAACTAACGCTTTGCCCGGCACCGTCAAACCCAAGACCTGTGTCGGCGCGTCGCCCGTCCATCATCACCCGCTCAACCGCATCGCAAAGCACGC
>DAOUQK010000146.1 GCA_030625695.1 Paracoccaceae bacterium
ATCGGCGGGCAGGGTTTCGGCCATACCATCGGCAAATGCCTCGAACGCCGTACTTGTTCCGCCGGAAAGGCCGACCAGAACCGGCACGCCATCGGCCAGTGCGGCCCCGATGGCGGCGCAAAAGCCGCGCCCTTCGGCCTCTTGCGGGCCGAACTTGTTGACGATCAGAATATCCGCGCCGCCGGTGCCCGACGCCTCGACCGCCGCCACCGCCGTCGCGATCCCCGCAGGGTCCAGACGGCAGCCTTGCGCGCCCTCGCCCAGTGATTGCGTGATGCGGATTTCCGGCCCGTCGGGCAGCACGCGCAGGTCCATGTCGCAATGATGCGCGCCCGGGGTCTCGTTGCCCAGCACCTTGACCACACCGATGACCGATCGGCCGTTTTCAGCCAGCCACGTGGCGGCCTCGCTTAGCAAGCGATCGGTTTCACCACGCCCCTCGGCGCTGACACTGGCCAGCTTCATGCGTCGTTCCTTTCGTTCAATCCGGTTGCCACAGATGCGGCGAAGCGTATCGTGGCGCGGTGTTTGCGGGTTTGATACATGTCAATTTCCCGGCTATTTCCCCGGTTTCCAGCAGACCACCAGAATCCGCGCATCGCGGTCCCCGGCCGATACATAAATATGCCCCAGCCCGGAATCGAAATACATGCTGTCCCCGGCGGCCAGTTTGGTGATGCCGCGCCCCGAGATGTGCACATCCAGCGCGCCCTCCAGCAGCATCAGGAATTCCTCGCCCGGATGGCTGATAAATTCCGCGAAATCCGCCCGTTCATGCGCCTTGATCGTGCCGGTCATCGGGATCATGTGCTTGCCCGCCAGATCCGACCCCAGCATTTCATAGACGTAATTTCGGGTCTCGTGCAGCGCGGCCTGGCCGGCGCGGGTGACTGAAACCGCGCCGCGCTGAAACCCTTCGGCGTCGGCATCGAACAATTCGCCCACATCAAGGCCAAGGCCCTGCGCCAGCGCCATGAACCGGTCATAGGTCAGCGAAATCTCGTTACGCTCCATCTTGGAAATGGTCGAAACCGCCAGCCCTGTGCGGTCAGCCAGATCAGACAGTTTCCAGCCGCGTGCCTTGCGGATTTCGCGCACCCGCTGTCCAAGCCCGGCGGTCGACTGCGTGGCCGAGGGCGCAAGTGCCGGCGAAGTTGCGGCTTTTTTCATCCGTGGTCCAATTCGAAAATTCCTGTTGTTTTCCTATTGGAAAATAACTTAGCATGAAATCTGTCTCGATGGGCAATACATTAGCCCGGGTGGCGAACAAGAACCATAGAGTCGGGGGGCGACGTGGCCACATCACAGAGGAATTTCGATGTCATCGTCATTGGCGCGGGCATGGCCGGGGCTTCTGTGGCGGCTGAACTGGCGCGCGAGGTGCGGGTTTTGCTGCTCGAAATGGAAAGCCAGCCGGGGTATCACACCACCGGGCGATCGGCGGCCATTTTTGCACCGGTCTACGGGCCAGCGCCAATCCGCGCCCTGACCCGTGCCTCTGAGGCCTTCTTTCTGGCCCCGCCGGACGGGTTTGGCGACCACGCGCTGTTTTCGCCGCGCCTTATCATGATGGTGGCGTGCGCCGATCAGGCAGGCAAGCTGGACGCGATGATGGAAGAGATTTCCGGCGATGTGGTGGCCGAACGGCTGGACGCTGCGCAGACTCGCGAGGCGCAGCCGTTGTTGCGCGATGGCTATGCGGTTGGGTCGGTGCTGGACCGCAGCGGGCAGGATATTGACGTGGCTGCCCTGCATCAGGGCTATCTGAAGATGCTGCGCCGGGCGGGCGGGGGCGTGGTCACCAAAGCCAAGGTCAATGCGATGCAGCGGCAATCCGGATGTTGGCAGGTTACTGCGGCGGGCGAAGATTACAACGCGCCCGTTGTGGTGAACGCCGCCGGGGCCTGGGCCGACGAGGTGGGGGCACTGGCAGGGGCCGGGACAATCGGTCTGATCCCCAGGCGGCGCACCGCGCTGATGATTGCGTCCCCATGCGGGGCCGAGACCGACAGCCTGCCGCTTACCGTTGATATTGAAGAACAATTCTATCTCAAGCCCGACGCCGGGCGGTTGCTGATCTCGCCTGCCAACGAAGACCCTGAGGTACCGTCAGACGTGCAGCCGGACGAGATGGATGTGGCGATCTGCATTGACCGGGTTGAGCGTGCGTTTGATCTGGACGTGCGCCGGATCGAGAATAAGTGGGCGGGTTTACGCAGTTTTGTTGCCGATGGCGTGCCGGTGGTTGGCCTGTCGACGCAGGTCGAGGGATTCTTTTGGTTGGCCGGGCAGGGCGGTTACGGCATCCAAAGCGCGCCCGCCCTGTCACGCCTGGCCGCGGCGATGGTCCTGGGCGCGGCTGTACCGGCGGATATCCTGGAACAAGGCCTGAACCCCGATGATTTGAAGCCGGGACGAGAGGGGGCAAGAGGATGAGCAATCCATTGATAGCGGCGCGCGATTCCTTTGTGGCCGAAACGCCTGAGCGGCGGGTGGTGATCAACGGGCGTGACTGGGGGGTGATCCGGGCGGGAGATTCCGGTCCTGGTCTGGTGCTGATCCCCGGCACCTTGGGACGAGCGGACGTGTTTTGGCAACAGATAGCCACGTTGCGGGGCAAGGCGCGGATTTTGGCGCTCAGCTATCCTTCCAGCGGTGGGATCAAGGAATGGGCGGCCGATATCGCCGGGATGATCGCGGCTGAGGGAATGCAGGGTGCCGTGGTACTGGGATCGTCATTGGGCGGGTATCTGGCGCAATATATTACCGGGCATTATCCGAGGTTGGTAGGCGGTCTGGTGGCGGCCAATACGCTGGTTACCACGCGCGGGATTGACCAGATGCCACCCTATAAGTTCGACCTTGAGACCATGCCGATTGAAGACTTGCGGGCCGGGTTTGAGACCGGTTTGAAGACCTGGCTTGATCCGTCCAATCCATATGCGGATCTGGCGGGGCTATTGCTGGCTGAGGTGGCGGGGCGTATCCCTGAGGCAGAGTTGCGCGCCAGATTGCAGGCGCTGAAACATGCGCCGGACCTGCCAAAGCAAGCCCTGGAAAGGGCGGCGGTATTTACAGTTGAGAGCGATGATGATCATCTGATTGACCCAGCGCGGCGCAAGGCGGTGCGCGACGCCCTGAACCCGGCGCGCGCCTTCCGGTTTCGCAAGGCCAGCCATTTTGCCTATGTCGTGCGGCCTGTTGACTATACTGCGATGTTAAACGAGATACTTGGGCTGACGCAGCCCGGGTCCCATTGGCCAATCGGACAGGAGACAGTTTTATGATCATTATTTCAGGCGATGAAATTCGGGGCCTTCTGCCCATGACCGAAGCGATCGAAACCGTGCAAATCGCGATGATTGCGGTGTCGCAAGGCCGCGCGAACATGCCGCTTCGGTCGATCATGGAGATCGACGGCACCAACCGGTTGGGTATCATGCCCGGCGCCTTGCGTGACCCGGATGTATATGGCGTCAAACTGATAAGCCTGTTTCCCGGCAATCCGGCCAAAGGATTGTCGTCGCATATTGGCCAGATGATGATTTTTGATAATGACACCGGGGCGATGGCGGCCTGTCTGGATGCGGATGCCCTGACAGCAATTCGTACAGCGGCGGCAAGTGCGGCGGCAACGCGGGTTTTGGCGCGCAAGGAGGCACAGGTTCTGGCGGTGATCGGCACCGGTGAACAAGCCGAGAGCCACATCGAAGCGATGATCTGCGTGCGTGACATTTCTGAGGTGCGGGTGGCCGGGCGCACAAGGGACAGGGCGGCAGAATTTGTAAAACGGGTTGCCCCGAAGTTCCCCGACCTGACATTTGTGGTCGCACAGGACGCCCGCGAGGCGGTACAGGGCGCGGATATTGTCTGTACGGTCACGTCATCGGCGACGCCAGTGTTGCAAGGTGACTGGATCGCGCCGGGGGTGCATGTGAATGCCGTCGGGGCATCGATTCCAAGCATGCAGGAAATTGACCAGGGCCTGTTGATGAAATCGGCGTTGTTTGTCGATTATCGCGCGTCCGCACTAGCCCAGGCGCGCGAGATTATCGACGCATTGGCCAGTGGCGATATGGACAAAGCCCATATCCGGGGCGAGATCGGGCAGCTTTATGCGGGCGAAATTACCGGGCGTAAAAGCGAAGATGAGGTCACACTTTACCGCTCGCTTGGGGTGGCGGCGCAGGATCTGGCGTGTGCGCGCCGGGTGCTGGAGATCAGGCAGCAGAACCAAGGGTGATTGGAGCCGAAAAGCCTCCGGAAAACCAGCAGAACTGCGATGTTCCGTGATTTGTCCAAATCCGCATTCCCCAAGTAACTGGGCGATGTTCGCACGCAGTTTCACCATGTCATCGACCTGACGCCAGCCATCCTTGAAGCCGTCGGCCTTCCAGCGCCGACATCGATCAACGGGATCGCGCAGATGCCTATTGAGGGCGTCGACATGGGTTATGCCTTTGACAATGCCTCTGCGTCGTCGAAGCCAAAGGCACAGTATTTCGAGAGGCTGGGGTTCGTACATTCTCGATGGTTGCCCGACCTACCTCTACAAAACTGTCAATCTCGAACGCTACGAGATCACGGGCGACCGTCTGGTCCCCGGCAGGCATACGGTCCGCTACCAGTGCGAATATGACGGTGGAGGAGCGGGCAAGGGCGGAACGGGTCGGCTCTTGGTTGATGGCGCCCAGGTCGCCGAAGGCCGGATCGACGGCACGATGGGCTATCGCATCTCTCTGGACGGGACATTCGACATCGGTTCCGACGCCGGTGAACCGGTGAGCGAGGACTTCCACGTGCCCTTCGATTTCAAAGGTACGTTGGACAATGTTGTCGTGGAACTGTATCTGTAGGGGTAAATCCCTTCAAAGGAAGTCCGATGAATTTGATACTTCGACGTGTGGTTCTTGGCTCGGCCTTGGTTATATGCACGGCGCTGTCCCTGGCTGCGCAGGTACTTGACATTTCCGGGGCCTATCGGGTTGAAGGGCGAAACCCCGATGGCTCCGCATACACGGGCACAGCAGCAGTAACCCAACAGGGCAGTGCGGTTCATATCAACTGGACCGTCGCCAACCAGACCTATGCGGGCAGCGGCTTACGCAACGGGCAAGTCGTGGTAATCAATTGGGGGCAAGCGGAACCTGTTGTCTATGTCGTCATGGGTAACGGAGAGTTGCACGGCACGTGGAATCGGGGCACCGCGCTGGACCGGCTGTTGCCGCAGTAACGATTCGAAAAGCCGGAATCCGCAACACGTCCTTGCATAGCGCACGTTATTCACAAAAGCATTTGTGGGTTATAAATAGCTGCCGGTTATACACAAAATGCCCGGACACCGGGTCGTTCAACACGCCGATAACCTGCACGCGCATCAATTAGCAGGTGTCATGATCAGCACTGTTGATGGCAGAACGCTGCACAGGCCGTGGTCGCCGTTCCAGAGGGCCTCCGCAGGGATATCCACGCTACTAAGGTATCGTTTCAGTTTCCGACCCAACTGCAATGCAGGGGAATTGACGACATTGTTGGGCGTTTCGCACCGATACACGTGGGAATTGTCGTTTGATGCACGGGAATGGGTCGTGGGTAAATTGCTGTTCTTGTTCGACAGTTTGGTGAATTTACCGATTTGGCGGCGGGTTTTCTGCTGGACTCTCCGCCAAATCCGCTCATTCTGGTGCAGTATGTCTGTCGAGTTTAGGCAGTCGGGGGGAGCGATGAAGAAATTTGCGATGATTATTGTGGTTCCGCTGGTGTTAAGCGCCTGCGCACGACCGGTGTATATTTCGGATGAATTGCGCGCGATGAAACCGGCCTGCACTGACGGGCAATGGGAAGTCTGCGCCGATATTGGCCATGCAGTACGCAGGGAACGGGCCGAGGCGGCTTATCTGGCGCAAGCGCAGTAGAGTTTTTTACGCCGCACAAAAACGGACGGGTAAAACCCACATGTGCCGCTGGTTTCAACGGGCTCGATGCGTGGGTTTCACCCACCCTACAGACCTTCACAAGTCAAACCAGGGTGGGGTTCTGTTGGGGCGCTACGGCAGGACTTTGTTATCAAACACTTTCAACACGTCGCCTTTGCGCAGGGTGACGTCGCCCTTGGGCTGGCCGCGTTCGGCTTCCCAGCCTTCGTGTTTGGCCTCAAGCTTGTGATCGGGATAGTGAGTTTTCAGCTTCCAGTCGTCGGTTTCCGTTGCCCGGGTCAGGATCACCTTGCAACGCGGCACCATCAGAACGCCGCCCTTGTTGGGTTTTTCGATCAATTCAACGTTCAGATCGCTGAACAACTTGTTCAGAGTCATGTCGCCTTTTTCGAACTTTTTCAGCACGGCCGTGGCCACAACCGGATCAACCGCCGTCCCTTTGCGCGTCACCGCATAGCCCCAACCCGGCCCCGAGGTCGGTTCGTCCAGTACCACGGTCAGATTGGTAAAGTTGGTGGCGACCATGCCGGTACTTGAGGTGTTGCCGGTGGTATAATGGGTATAGCCCGCCAGTTTACGACCCACTGCCAGGGCCTTGTCCACGGCCTCTTTCTCAAGCACAGGATTGGCCCAGCTCGAGCCAACGCCGCCGCTGAACTGGGTGTTGGATATTTCGGTCGCCAATGTCTGGGCCACCTTTTCGCGGTCTGCCACCACCCGTTTGCCGTCTTCTTCGGTATAGGTGATCTTGACCTTGTTCCACTCGATCGTCTGGCTGACCCCGGTGGGATTGTCGGTCTGTTCCGGGGTCACCCCATCCTGGGTGGCTGCGCGCCGCGCCTGACGGTCCAGCCCGGTTTGCGCGCCGTGCCGCGCGGTGCCGTGACCTTCGCCGCCGCCGGCCTCTTTCTTGAACTGCTCTTCACGCCATTCAGTGGCTTCGGCCATCTTGCGAATGGTTTCCTCAATCGCGCTGCGGGCCTGTTCAATCGGAACGTCGTCCAGCATGCTGTCCAATGCTTTGATCCGCGACTGAATAGTGCCCAGAGCGGTGACAATGGATTTTTCTTTTTCCAGTTTCGCGGCCTTGAGAATTTTCACGCTTTTCAACAGCGAACCGCGCGAATCTGCCAGGTTTTGTCGGTATTCCGCAAGTCTCTCTTCGCATGTTACAATCTTGGCTTCCTGCTTTGGGATGGCCGATTTTTTTATCTGGCCTCTCAAAGTTTTCTGCAAATCTGCCAGTAGATCCGCCTCGCGGGTAACTTTCTTTTCTAGGCCGCCCAGTTCCGCCAGATCACTCTTTATCTGGTTGTCGAGCAGCTTTGCTGCTGCGGCTGTTTCTGACGTCCGGGTATCGGCGCTTTCCTGCGATGCTTCTTTTTTCGCCCGGACAAACCCGATCATTTTGGCGTCCAGCGTTTCCAATGTCTTAAAGGATGTGGTCCAGTCGCTGGCTTTCATGATTTCAATGACTTCGCCAAACATGTTTCGCAACGCGATGCGTTCATCATCGGCCAAATGACCTTTGACCTTGTCGAACCTGGCAGTTGTCGCTTTCAGTCGTTTTTTGGCTTTGCTCTCATCGCGTGCTGCACTTTCATCCACAGTGTCATCCACAGTGTCATCCACAGTGTTATCCGAAGCGTCATCCGTGACAGGACCACTACTGACCATTTTGAAATCGAACGGGATGCCTTTGAACACCGGTTTCAGCTTAACCTCGGGCATCTTGCCCTTGGTCAGCGTCAGCTTGAGCGTCGAGCCTTCGATGAAACATTTGCCGAGCGCATAGGCCTTGGCCCCGGATTTCAGGGTCTTGAGGATCGGTGGTTTTACCTCGCCGACCACCAGCACGGGCTCTTTCGACCCGTTGACCGGGTATTCATCATAAAAGAAGAAATCACCGAGGGTGTTATCAAGCCTGCTCAGTTCTTTTTTCAGTTCTTTCTTGTAGGCATCAACTGATTTGAATGCATCAATAGAGTTGAATGGCATGGCATCCTCCTGGCGAAATAAATCTGTCATTGGTCGGGGTGGAGTGGACGTCCCCGGTGGTGGGCTGAAATTACCTTGGGGTGACGTTACTGGCAGAAGGGCGATCAGGCAAGTGATACGCTTTTGACGTGATTCAGTCGCCGGAAACAGAAAAGCCGCCCCAAAAGGGCGGCCTGTCCGGAACGTTCAAATCCGTTCAAAAGAAAAACTTCACGCCTCGAAGACTCTAATGTCCTACGAAAGTGCGAAACAATGGGCCAAGCAGACAGAGGAAGAACTCAGAGGCGTTCATCCTCTGTTCCTCGATGCAGGGCTCAGCCTAGACCTGCCATAAGAATGCATGAATCCAATGAAATGCGACACGCTCTAGGATAGGCGAAATAGTGAGCATTTTGTTTTGACCAAATCCGTTCCCGAAACACCCCGAAACGGAAAAAGCCCCGGACGATGTCCG
>DAOUQK010000346.1 GCA_030625695.1 Paracoccaceae bacterium
GCGGCATCAGCCGCCCGACCGCCCTGTGACATCAACCTTCAACGAACACCAAAACTCAGATCAAAACGCCGCCGTTAACCCGGACGATCCACCGCGCCGGATGGAAACAGCCGAAGTCTGGTGAATAATTCGGGCTAGTAAGCGACCGCCCGACGATTGGTTCGATTTTAGCAAAGTGGTAGAAAAGTATCTAAATGACAGTACCAACGTCCCCAACGTAGTTAATAGAAAAGAAATGAGTGAACAGTGCAGCACCTTATATGCGAAGGCTCGTGACAAAGTCACTCTTTGCCGAGGGCACGACGTTTCATGCGCCCTTGCGGTCCTATACAATTTCTTTCACAAAGCTGGCCGAAGTGCGCGCAACGGGGACGATATCAATGATCTTGTTTTAGGGCATGTTTCTACTGCCGAGTTTGCCAACCTACAGATACATCAAGACTTGACGAGTTGGTTATGCCCCATCTGACAGGAGGCACCAGTTGGACTGATCCGAGTGAAAGTCTGGAAAGTTGCGCACTATCGCGAGCCAGTCAGTGAAATTGCAGCATCATCGACGAAGGTCCGCAAATCGAAAGCCGCACGGCGGCATCGCATTGGTCTGGCAATGTCAGGTCTGGGCCGTCTGTTGCGTCGATCCGTTGAAACCACCGCGCATAGCCGCCGTTGGTGCCAATCGCAGCGAAAGCCTGCAATCCATCCAACTCGTCGAAATGTGCGTGGTGCGGCATTTGACAGTATGAGCCTTGAGCCGTCACTGGGAGTTTTTTGTCAGCAAAAACACTGCTGCTGAGAGGGCTTGAATGCCTGATCAACGTAAGCGGTGCTTTGACCCCACGGTGATCAATTCACCGCCTTTTTTGGCTTCCATTGTTTTGCCAGCTTGAGAACTTGGAAGCGCAGTTCGTCGGCGTCTGGCGTGATTGGATCGAAGTTGCCGCCGTACCATTCCTTGAGATCTTCGTGTTCGGTGTGTTTGGGGTCGGCCATGACTTCGGCAAACGTCTCGTAACCCGGCGGGCCGCCGATGTCTTCGGGCGGGCATGTACCGGAGACGTCTGTAAGTTTGGGATAGATTTGGCCTGGCTCGGCATTGCCGGTTTGGCCTGTCTTGATGCGGTGCATCCAGTCGTCTCCGAAGTCGTAGAGATAGGTAAGCCCGGATGCGCCTGCTTTCGCAGTCGCCTGAGCCAGCGTGGTTTTGTCGGCGGGCAGCTCTTCCGGGCTGTCGGCAAAGTCCGGCATGACCCAGCGTTCCGCGCCCATCTCATAGGGCTCACCAGCACAGAACTGGTAGAGGTGGGCGTTGTGCCATCCGAATGCGGCCTGCAGGATCAGGTGCAGGCGATCGAGGGATATGTCGGCGGGCACCTCGAGCCTGCGGCAGACCTTTGGCTCCACATATTCCAGCGTGACGGTGATTTCGGTGATCTGCATCGTTGCCCCCTGATGTCAGAGGGCAGTGTAGTTCCACGGCAGCAGGGCGTCGATATCGAATTGCTTGTGCCCGTTCACAATAGCCGTGAGGGTATCGGCAAACCATGCGTGTGGATCGACGGAGTTTAGCTTGCAGGTTTCTATAAGCGAGGCAATGGTGGCCCAGTTCTGTGCACCGGCATCATGCCCTGCAAAGAGCGCGTTTTTCCTGCTCAAAGCGATCGGGCGGATTGTCCGCTCGACGGCGTTGCTATCCATTTCGACACGACCATCGGTCAGGAACAGGCAGAGTCCGCCCCAGTATTTGCCAATGTAATTGAGGGCCTGGCCCAAGGGGGCTTTGGTGGACACGCGCGTGCGGTTTGCGGCAAGCCATGTCTCAAACGCATCAATAATGGGCTTTGAATGTTTCTGACGCGCATCCAACCTCTCTACCGGGCTTTGCCCCCGGATGCTCTTTTCGATCCGGTAGAGGGCTGCGATCTGTTGGAGCCCCTCGTCTGCGATTGGCGTGACCCCGGTTTGGGCAACCTCATACAGCTTTCGGCGCGCATGCGCCCAACAGTAGGCCAGTTTGATGTCCTTTTGGGGCCGCTTGAGCAACCTGTTGTAACCCGCGTAGCCATCGACCTGCAGGGTGCCTGCAAAGCCGTTCAGAATCTTATCTGCGTACTGGCCGGATCGGCCCGGGGCATAAGTGAACGCCACACCCGGAGGATCATCTCCATTCCATGGCCTGTCATCACGTGCCAGTGCCCAGAAGTACCCAGTTTTGGTTTTCTTGCGCCCTGGATCAAGCACCGGAGCCTTGGTCTCATCCATGAACAGCTTCGATGATCGTTTCAGGTCTGTGATCAGGGCATAAAAGACGGGGCGCAACTCGAAGGCTGCCCGACCGACCCAGGCCGCCAATGTGGAGCGATCCAGATCGATGCCCTGGCGGCTGTAAATCTGAGCCTGTCGGTACAAAGGTAAGTGATCAGCGTATTTGCAGACAATCACATGGGCTATGATGGCCTCGGTCGGCATGCCACCGGGGATCAAATGCGCCCGCGCGGGGGCCTGAACAATCCCATTCTCACACGACCGGCAGGCATATTTTGATCGACGTGTGACAATCACCCGGAACTGAGCAGGCACGATATCCAACCGTTCGCTCACATCCTCACCGATCACATGGCGCTCGGCACCACAGCCACAAACTGTACTGTCGGGCTCAACAACCTCTTCGATGCGCGGCAGATGTTTGGGCAGTGCGCCACGGTTAGTCTTGCGCGGCTTGGAAGTCTGCGTTGGCGTGACCATTAGGTTGGCTTCGCCTTCAGCTTCCACCTGGGCAATCCCGAATTCGATATCCTCCAGCGCCAACTCAAACTGTTCTGGATCGACCTTCTCGGACTTGCGCCCGAACATGGCCTGCCTGAGGACCGCGATCAGCGTCTCCAGACGCGCGTTTTGCTCGCTCTGGGCCACAATTATGGCCTTGAGTGCATCCATGTCATCAGGGAAATCAGCCGTCGCAATCATGGGGCTGATCTATCAAAATCGCGACCCAGATGCCCGCCCAAACACCCGTCTGATTCACTCTGCCGCAGTCGGAGGGCGAACCGCGAGGGCCTTCACTTTACGCCAGTCCAGGCCTGCAAAAAGGGCCTCAAACTGCGCGTGATTGAGTGACATCAGACCGTTCCGGATCGCAGGCCAGGCGAATGTCGTTTCTTCCAGCCGCTTGTAGGCCATTACCAACCCGGTGCCATCCCAATAGAGCAGTTTCAATCGGTCCGCCCGCTTGGAGCGGAACACAAACACCGTCCCCGTGAACGGGTCCTTGTGCAACTCGTTCTTCACCAGAGCCGCCAACCCGTCATGCCCCTTGCGGAAGTCCACAGGTTTGGTGGCCACAACGATCCGCACCCGGTGCGATGGAAAGATCATGTGGCCAAAGACAGCGCATGAACAATCTCGGCAATCCGACCCGGCGGCGTAGCCGCATCCAACCGAACAGTGGTCGGACCATGGATGATCTCAACTGTGCCGTTGGGTGTGACCTCTGGCGGTGATCCCACTGGTTCGATCACCATCTGCGTATTCCGGGGTGATGTGGCCACCCGCTACGATTTGATCTGGCCACCTGTTCCGATCTGATGTGGCCGCCGATTCCGGCGATTTGGCCACCCGTTTTCGGGTCACCAATTTTCTGCGCTGAGCAATCCTGACG
>DAOUQK010000213.1 GCA_030625695.1 Paracoccaceae bacterium
AGGAATAATCGGTGATTGGGTCCTGACCCTACATCTGCGTCGCGTGAAACCAGCGGGCAATGGCGGCGCGGTCTTCCGGCTCCATGAATGTCACATTGGCCGGGGGCATGGCGTTGGTGATACCCGACTGCAAGTATATCACCCGCGCATTGCGGGCGATATCAGCGCGGGTTTCCAGCAAAACACCTTTGGGGGCCCAACGAATGCCGTCCCAATACGGTTCGCGTGAATGACACATGGAACAGCGGCCAAGGATGATGTCATGCGCCTCGTCAAAACCATCGGCACTGGCCATGCGCTGTTCATAGGGGGTTAGGTCGCGGGCTTCGGCCTCTTCCAGGGTTTCATGCACCGGCGTGGTGGACAGCCAGACAATCAGGATAAACAGGATCGCGGTGACGGCCCATGTCCAGGTCGGGTTGCCTTTACGCGCATGATGCGTGTTGAAATAATGCCGGATTGTCACGCCCATCAGGAACACCAGCGAGGCAATGATCCAGTTATATTCGGTGGCAAAGGCCAACGGATAATGGTTCGACAACATCAGGAATATGACCGGCAAGGTCAGATAGTTGTTGTGGGTCGAGCGCAGTTTGGCGATCTTGCCATACTTCGGATCCGGCGTGCGTCCGGCCTTTAAATCAGCCACCACAATACGCTGATTGGGCATAATCACATGCGCCACGTTGGCTGTCATGATCGTGGCGGTGAAGGCGCCCAGATGCAGCATCATCGCCCGCCCGGTGAAAATCTCGTTATAGGCCCAGCCCATCACCACCAGCAGCACAAACAACAGCACCATCAACAGGGTAGGCCGTTCGGCCAGTCCGGATTTGCAAAGGTTGTCGTAAACCAGCCAGCCAATCGTCAGGGACGCCGCCGAAATCGCAATCGCCTGCCAGATTGCCAGATCGGCCTTGGCGGTATCGATCAGATACAATTCCGCCCCGGCCCAATAGACGATCATCAGCAATGCCGCCCCCGACAGCCAAGTGGCATAGCTTTCCCATTTGAACCAGGTCAGATGCTCGGGCATCTCTTCGGGGGCCACCAGAAACTTGCGGATGTGGTAAAATCCACCGCCATGCACCTGCCATTCCTCGCCATGCGCGCCAACCGGCAGGTTGGGCGCCTGCCTAAGGCCAAGGTCCAAAGCGATGAAATAAAACGACGACCCGATCCAGGCGATGGCAGTGATCACATGCAGCCAGCGCACCGCAAAACCAATCCAGTCCCAGAACACAGCAAGATCATACATATCGACGGCCTCTACGTTGGTTAAAACCAGATTGTCTCAGACTGTTTCCAGACTATGCAAAACCACGTTTATTCGGTATTCCTTTATAGTATCAAGCTGTATCAAAAATTCTGAGATAATGTCCTACCTCGATAACATCCGAACCTTTGTGCGTGTCTACGAGTTGGGCAGCATGTCCGCCGCCGGGCGCGACCTGCGTATTTCACCTGCCGTCACCTCGGCGCGCATTTCCCAGCTCGAGGAACACCTGGCCGTTCGCCTGTTCCAGCGCACCACCCGCAACCTGAGCCCGACCGAACAGGGCAAGGCGTTTTATACTGGTGCCGTGACCGTGCTGGACGCGGTCGAAGACGCCGAGGCCAAAGTGGCCGGGCTGACGGATAACCCCCGCGGGTCCCTTTATGTGGCCGCCCCCTTGGGGCTGGGGCGACGGATGGTGGCCCCCGAGGTGCCCACATTTCTGGCAGAGTTTCCCGAGATTTCCCTGCGCCTGCGTCTGAGTGACCGTGTGGTGGACCTGACCACCGAAGGGCTGGACCTGGCGTTTTTCCTGGGTCAGCCTGCTGACAGCAACCTGCGCATCCGCAAGATCGCCGATTGTCAGCGGGTCATTTGCGCGGCCCCTGCCTATATTTCTGAACATGGCAATCCAGGCTCAGGGGCCGAATTAGAAAAAGGCGCGCATGAATGTCTGAACCTGCGTTTTCCCGGCGCACCAGAGTTTCAATGGCGTCTTATGACCCCCGACGGCCCGCAAAAGTTCACCGTATCCGGGCGTTATGAATGCGACGACGGTGAGGTTCTGACTGATTGGGCCTTGTCCGGGCAAGGCATCATCATCAAACCGATTTATGAGGTCGCCGCGCATCTGTTGTCTGGCGCATTGGTGCCGGTGGCGACGCAAACGCCGCCCGAACCGGTGCAACTGGCCTGCCTTTACACCCACCGCCGCCATCAGGACCCAAAGACCCGTCTGTTCATGGATTTCATGAGCGATCGGGTTGGCAAAGCGGTCAGGCAGGCTGAGGCGCGGATGTCTGCTCAGATTTCTGCGCGAAACTGACCTCGAAAGCGGCGGCATTGCTACGGGGTTTCTTCTGGTGGCCCCGCATCACGCCAGGCTGACCCATACGCCCAACCCAATGCGGTTTCTCAATCAAATGCTGGGGCGTTCAGTGTCGGAAAAGGCAATGATGATAATCTCTGTCGGGCATCCGGCTAAGGACGCCAAGGTGCCAAAGATTGCCAAGATCAAGAAACCATTGGGTGAAATTCTGACGGTCACTGATTAGAGCGATACCAACCTGATCGGATTCGAGTATTCAACCTACAGTTCGAGGCAACGCTTGCACTTCCAAACGCGTTCGGGCCGCAGGTTGAATTTAATTGGATTGGTTTCGCTCTAGAGGTTTAACGCCAGTTCGCCCATTGGGTGACCTGCCACTCACCCTGCTCGGATGAAAACGAGTCACTCGTTTATTCTCCACCTATTGGTTTAAAATCTCCGTCTTCCAGACGGACAAAGAAAATCAAATGTGCGCCGGAGATGCGCCTTTAAAAAAGAACAGTTTCAACTGTTCCTGTTGATCCCACCAGCTTCAGTTGGTGGTGGTTCAGTCGGTTGAGTTCAAGTTTAATTTTTGCTCGTTTTGCTCTGCCGGCGCCAGCCGGTTATACCTCTCCCTGATAACATGTCATATTTGACATGTTATCAGGGAGAGGTGTCGATCACGGTGAATGGCCGAGACCCTAGTCTTCGGGCGAACGGGTAACCCCAATTCGCCCAATGAATGACCTGTCGCTGGTCTGGTAGGGTGGGTGAAACCCACGCGTCGCGACAGTTTCAACCGGCGCAAACGTGGGTTTCACCCACCCTACACCCGACTGTCACAAGTCAACGGCTGTGGCGATTGTTTAACCTTCTTTTCGACAAACCAGATAGATATGTACATAATCCATGGCATGCCCGGTTGGATCGGCGGCGACCATGTCCTGATAACGCTGATAGAAATTATTGATGATATCGGCCTTTTCCGCCGCAGGCCGTTCCGGGTTCAACCCATTGGCAAACGTAGGTTCCGACCATGACCGCAAAGTCGGAATATAATCTCGCGCGAAATCCGCAGGCTTGCCGCCATTCTCTGTGAAATCCTGTTCGAACGGGCAACGCACCACCCGGCTTTCCACATGCTCCAGCCGCAAACCGGCCTGATAAACCGGGCTTTCAGGATCGTTCAGGGGGGCAACAAACTGGCTTTGCGTCCGGTAACACTGGGGAAAGTTGGTATTTGTGAACTCGTCCCCGGTGATCAGACCTTCGTCGCGCATGCCTTGCCACAATTGCGCAAACGTATCGAACATGTTCACACCGCCGGTATTGCCCAGATAACGCCCCGCCTCGTCGATGCCAAAGTTGAACAGGCACAACCGCGCGCCTGGTTTCATTTCTTCGGCGCGCCGCACCAGCATTGTTTCCCAGTCCGCTGCACCCTTGTCCTCAAACGCCGCGCGTTCCTGAGGGTTGCCCCCGACCATGTGAACATGACCGGCAATCGTACAAGGCACGGCGGTAATGTAATGCGACGCTGTGGCAGAGAACCCAAGGTCAAGCGTGCCGCGCGGCACAATCGCGAGGTGGAACGAGGTCGCCGATGCAAGAGGGTACACATCCGGCACGCTGTTCATAAACGTTTCTTCGCCGGTTTGCCCATGGACGATTCGGAAGGTCTGACTGAAATCATTGCGCGGCAGATCGGTATAGATAATCTCGATTGGCCGCGATGGGGTCAATGCCCGGATATGGCCAAGAACCTGCCCCCACATGCCCAACGACGTGCCCCCATCCGCAGCCCCCATATCGGTGACCCGGAAAACCGAACCATCATCCGCCGGAGCCATCCGGTCAACCGCCCCAAGCACCAGTTCGGCGGCGTTATCCATGACGTGTTTCGCGCCAATCGTTGCCTTGGAATAATACCCGGCACCCTTCATGGCCATGAATTCAGTTGTGTCTTCGCGTGCCATAAATGTAATCCCGATCTTGTTGATGACGTATCACCAATCAGGATTGCAGGTTTGTGGCAGGCCTTCAACTCCCCCGATAGGTTGAAAAGCCAAATGGCGACAGCAACAATGGCACATGATAATGTGACGGCTCGGACATGCCAAACCGAATTGGGATGATGTTCAGGAACCGGGGCGCCTCGTGCGGCGTGCCGCTTGCGTCGAGATAATCCCCTGCATGAAACACCAGTTCATATTCGCCGGTGGCAAATTCATCCTCGGGCAGGATTTGTCGGTTGGTGCGCCCGTCTTGGTTGGTTTCAAGCGTGCGGATATGGGTGCGTGTGGCCCCGTCAATCCGAAACAATTCAATCCGCATCCCCTCGGCCGGGCAACCCCGGGCCGTGTCCAGAACATGGGTGGTCAGATATCCGGTCATATTCGTGCCTCCTGTTTCAGGCATCGGTGTGCCTTAGCCGACAGTATTTGGCAAACCCCACGTATTTGACAGTCTTTTTGGCATTTTTTGATAAACCGCACCATTGTTCTGATTTACAAGATACAAAATGGACAGAGTTCTGATTTACAAAGTACAAAACTGACTAATTCTCCCGGGAAGGGGCGGCCATGAACAGATATCCACGCGACATGATCGGCTATGGGGCCAATCCACCTGACCCAAAATGGCCGGGCGGCGCCAAGATCGCAGTTCAGATTGTGCTGAATTATGAAGAAGGCGGAGAGAACAATATCCTGCATGGTGACGCCGCGTCCGAGGCATTTTTGTCCGAGATCGTCGGCGGCGCACCTTGGCCCGGTCAGCGTCACTGGAACATGGAATCGATCTATGAATACGGCTCACGGGCCGGATTCTGGCGGCTGCACCGGTTGCTGAAGGATATTCCCATCACCGTTTATGGCGTGGCGACGGCACTGGCCCGTTCACCGGATCAGGTGGCGGCGATGAAGGATGCCGATTGGGAAATCGCCAGCCATGGATTAAAATGGATTGATTACAAAGACATGGACGAGGCCGATGAACGCGCCGATATCGCCGAAGCGATCCGCCTGCATACAGAGGTGGTCGGAGAACCGCCACGCGGCTGGTACACCGGGCGCTGTTCGATCAACACCGTGCGCCTCGCGTCCGAAACCAATGCGCTGGATTATGTCGCTGATATCTATTCCGACGACCTGCCGTATTGGTCACGGTTCGGCGACCGTGACCAGCTGCTGGTGCCTTATACGCTTGATTGCAACGATATGCGTTTCGCCACGCCGCAGGGGTTCAACTCGGGCGATCAGTTTTATACCTACCTCAAAGACAGCTTTGATGCGCTGTACGCCGAAGGCGGCGAGGGGGCTGCAAAGATGATGTCAATCGGCCTGCATTGCCGTCTGGTTGGCCGTCCGGGCCGGGCTATGGCATTGAAAAGGTTCATGGATTATGCGCGCGGGTTTGACGACGTCTGGTTCGCCACACGGTTGCAGATTGCCGAACATTGGGCAGCCACCCACCCAGCCGTTGCACGGCCGCACCCGTCGCAGATGGATCGCGAGACATTTGTGGCGACCTATGGCGGGGTGTTCGAACACTCTGCCTGGATCGCCGAGCGGGCGTTTGATCTGGAACTGGGGGCAGCGCATGACACCGCCGGAGGGCTGCACAACGCCTTGGCGCGAATGTTCCGCTCTGCCAGCGATGAGGAAAAGCGTGGGGTGCTCCGCGCGCATCCTGATCTGGCGGGAAAACTGGCGCAGGCCAACCGGTTGACGGCCGAAAGCACGTCGGAACAGGCCGGGGCCGGGCTTGATGCTTTGACGGACGCTGATCGTGAAATGTTCACCCGCCTGAACGGGCAATACACTGAAAAACATGGGTTTCCTTTTATCATTGCGGTGCGCGACAACACCAAAGCTTCGATCAAATCCGCATTCGAGCGACGCATTGGCAACAACAGCACCACCGAGCTGGCCGAGGCCTGCACACAGGTCGAACGCATTGCCGAATTACGACTGCGCGATCTGTTGCCGTCATGAGCCACGCCTTGATCTCCACGCCGCTGACCGCCACACCCCTGACCGCCAAGGAATTCGCGCCGTTTGGCGATGTGATCGAAGTATCCGGCGCGCCTGACATGTTGATCAATCAAGGCATGTGCGCGCGTCATCACGACCTCGCGCAGCTTGACTTTGGTGATGGTCGCGCCGGGATCAGCCTGTTCGACGCCAAGGCACGGGCGTTCCCGCATGTGGTCGATATGGTCGAACGCCACCCCGAAGGCAGTCAGGCGTTTATCCCGATCTCAAAGGT
>DAOUQK010000028.1 GCA_030625695.1 Paracoccaceae bacterium
AGTTTTGCAACTGTCTCTGATTGGATAACTGGCCGTTGCGCGTCATGGCGACCGTGGACCACCAGCATCGGACAACTGATCCGCTGGTAATGCTCTGCCTCCAGCGGATAGTTCCCTTCAAACGTGCCGTCCCACTCGGCGGTCATGATCTCGCCATTGGTTTGGCCGGACCAGGATATTGCATCCTCTAATTGTTTGGTCGAATGGGGCTCTTTATGAATTTGTCCGGCGAAGAATTCGGCGAAATCTGGAAAGTTATCTTTCCAATGCCCGCGGTTCATTTTTTGCCACCCAGTTGGATTTTCGACAGCGTTTTCAAAATCCCCTGGTTTTCTATGGTCATGTCCCGGCACAAGATCCGTATTGGTACCGATCACGATGACTGCCTCAACGCGATCTGGGTGGTATGAGGCAAGGATTGTGCAGATCGGCCCGCTCAGTGAAAAACCGACAAGAATGGCCGATTTAGTATCGGTGGCGTCCATCATCGCCAACGCATCCGCAACATAATGGCCCTTACCGTATTGATCTGGGTCTGTCGGGCGGTCCGACTTGCCGTTGCCGCGGGGATCCCACGTGATGCACCTGAAGTGATCGGCGAAATAGGGGATCTGGGCCTTGTATCCACGCGAATGAATGAAGCTCCAGGTGGGGACAAACAAGATGGTATGTTTCCCTTTCCCATAAATCTCGTAATGCAGTTTAACCCCGTCGCGGTCCAAGAAGCCCTCGGTATGTGGCAAGGCAGCACGCATCAGATTTCCTCCGTATGGTTATCTTCAAAGTAGCGGATGACATTGCCAAATCGGCGCAAGGATTGGCGCACGGGCATTTGGTCCTCCCAACCCAACAAAATGAACGCCTCGACACCAACGAAAGCGGGGCCGATCAATGCCGCGATATCTTCCATCGGAAAAGGGCTGAAGGAACCAAAGCTTTCCTCGAACTCTTTAGCCAAAGACAAATGCAGTTCAAACCATTGCGACAACGACTTTCGGATTTCAATGGCGACCTTGTCATTAGACCAGCCCAGCGCCATGAGTTCTTGAAATACCCGGACATATCCGGTGGCGATATCCGTATCCAGGTAATCACAGGCAATGTCCCACTTTTGCGATATTGATATCGAGCTGTCGGAAAACATTGCCGCCTGGCGGTCCATTACCTGCGCGGTCATGTATTCGTACAGCGCCAAGACTATGCCCTCTTTTGAGCCAAAGTGATAACGTATCTGGCTCATCTGAGTGTCTGCCGCAGCCGCTATGGCACGGGTGGACAGACCGGAATACCCCTCGGCCAGCAACACTGATTTGGCCGCCTCAAGCAGAGTGGTTTTTGTGGCACCGAATTTGGGTGGGCTGGTTTGCGGTTGAGAATCTTCCATGCGCATTATTAGTTCGATCGAACGAACGAGTCAAGAGGCTGGAAGGAACGAGACTACTCACCAAATGATTTTAGCTACGGACGCCAGAAATTCACGCGCTTACACAGTGGAATGCTCCATTGTGATAGATGACCATTTTTGGTGCACTGTGTCGATAAAGCACCGCACAACAAATGTCGGCAATCGGCCGAGGTTGTGTGAAAACTCCGGGGGTTGGCCGCGAACGACCTCCCGCCCGATCGTGCTCGCAGAGCGCTCAACAGGGTTCCACTCGCCCACAAGCTGGCCCCCGTCGGTGTTCGGCAAAGATCACGCCACGTTCCTCGCTATTGAGGTGTTTGTATTGTCTGCCCATCGCAACATCCTATGCCCTTTGGGCGGTGGGGGAATCGTCTTCGCTACCCACTGGCAAAGCGGCCTGCAGCGAATGCTTGCGTGGAGAACCCGCTAACGCCATGTACAACGAGGTCGGCGATGATCTTTCCGACGATGGGCGTCAACGCAAACCCATGTGCAGAAAACCCGATCGCGTGAAACACTCCCTTTTTTCGACCTGCCCCGATTATCGGGATATTGTCTGGCAACTGGCCTTCTATACCGGCCCAGCAGCGTAAGATTTTGGCTCGGCGCATGGCTGGGAACAGGGCCGCCGCCGCCGCAGCATTTCTGGCCAGACCGCCAAAATCCAGATGTGTCTGGTTGTGTCCGGGCTCGGCGCGTCCTTCGTAGGCACCACCGATCAGCACGGTGCCGTTATCGAATTGCTTAAATGAAAGTGAGCGGCCCTGCGCTCCGACGACAGGCGTGATGAACGGTACAAGACGTTCGGTAACCATCAGCATCAGCGCCGTTGCCCTGACAGGTGCATGATCGCCCAGCATCGTCGCGATCTGTCCGCCCCATGCCCCGGCAGCATTGACGACAACCGGGGCCTCAATGATCTCGCGCGTGGGGTTGATCTGCCATGTTTGCCCGCGATTGCTCACCCTTGTTACCGCTGTGTTCTCTAGAATTGAGACTCCTAACGACTCAACTTTACGACGAAATGCCTGGACTGTGCGGAACGGGTTGGCGTGGCCATCACTCTGCACAATCATACCGCCGACACAGCCAGGAGCCAAGGCGGGAAGCCGGTCGTAAAGTTCTTGCTTGCCAATGATTTCCTCGTGCTCATAGCCAAGGCCAAGTAGTGTTTTGCGTCGTTCAGTCAGAGAGAGTAGCTGGCTTTCTGTTTCGGCCACTTTGATCTGGCCCGAATTCACAAAGCCGCAATCATCATCCACAAGCGCGCGGATATCATGCCAGATAGGTAGCGCGGCGCAGGCCAGTGGCACCTCGGGCAGGGCGCGCCCCAATTGCCGCACGCCCCCCGCATTGGCGCTGGAGGCATGGCGGCCAATGGTGTTTTTCTCGACGATGCAGACACGTCGGCCGGCCTGCGCAAGGTAAAGCGCGCAGGATAGCCCGTGCAGCCCACCTCCAATGACAATAACATCGGCTGAACGCGCACCTTTCATCTTCTCAGCCTACCTTTGGGTTTGGCTCGTCAGGCGGTATCGCCAGATCGGCAAGCTCTCCCAACAGTAGGGGTTTCACGGGCGGTCGAAGACGCATCGCACCAATGTTCGCCACCGTTTCATTCCGCGATTGCGCAATGATTTCCGTGGCGGTCAGGCTGCACATGCGCCCCTGGCATGGCCCCATCCCGCAACGGGTAAAACTCTTTAACTGATTTGGTCCCATACACCCCAGATCGACTGCTTCGCGGATTGCTCCGGCGGTTACTTCTTCGCAGCGGCAGACAATTGTCTGATCGTTGGCGGGAACCCGGAAATTCTGGGACGGCCTGAACAGCGCATCCAGAAATGGCCGGATGCGGACTTCACGCGCCAATGCCCGGCGTGCCGGTGCCGCAAGTCGATCACGTGCGGCGGTATCAATCAAATCGCAGCGGTGCAGTGCTCCCAGTGCAGCTATCCTGCCGGAAATCTCGGCAGATTTTGCGCCATTGATGCCGGCTCCGTCGCCGGTAACAGAGATGCCCGGAATGCTGCTCTGCGACCACTTGTCGGTCTTGGCATGCCAGCACAGTTGGGCGTTGTTCCAGATATGTTCGCATCCAGCGGCCATTGCCAGATTCACGTTTGGCACAACGCCCTGGTGCAGAAAAACGGCTTGGGTCTCGATCCTGTTCCACTGTCCGCTTTGCCAGTATTCGATTGCTTCGACCGTATCCTCGCCGACGCATCTGACATCGCCGACATGTTTGATGAACGCGATGCCCGATGCCCGAAGCTGGCTGATCCAGCGGCGACCTTTGATCAGGGATGGCAGGTCGGCAAGTGCTTTGGGAAGATGGGCCAGCGCCCGAAATGTGTTACCCTGCGGTGTTGTGTCCAGGATGGCTTTGATAGGGATCCCGGCCCGCAGGTATTGGTGCGCAACAAGATAAAGAAGCGGGCCGGTGCCAACAAAAACCGCATCAGGCAGGGTGACGCCACCGGTTTTCAGCAGGACCTGCGCCGCACCGGCACCCATCACACCGGGCAAGGTCCACCCAAGGACGGGGAACGGTCGTTCCTGTGCGCCGGTGGCGATGATGATCTGATCGGCGGTGAGGAGGCGCGCCGCCCCATTTCCGGAAATGCCGATCTCGCGCTCCTCGGATACCTGCCACACGGTTGTGCCGGGGCAATATTCTACGCGGCTTGTCTCTAATTCTGCGATCAGTTTGTGCCCGGCATAATATTCGGGACCCAAAATCGCCTTGTCCTTCAGGTTCTGCCGGCTAAGCGAGCGGTATATCTGTCCCCCAGGGGTGTCTTGTTCGTCAATAAGCAGAACCGTTGCGCCCTGACCGGCAGCCGTTGCAGCGGCTGCCATCCCGGCGGGTCCAGCCCCGATAACCGCGATGTCATAATTTGGCTTCACAGTGACCCGTCCTGCGCATGAATATCACGCGCCCCGCGCTGGCGTCGGATGTGCATCCCGGCGCGGACTTCGGTCATGCAGGCCTGAATGTTGCCAATCCCGTTGATTTCAACCAGACAATCGAAACAGACGCCCATCATGCAAAAGGCACCACGCGATGCACCGTTTACCGGGGTATCGCGGAAATTTCTGTAGCCGTTGGACAACAAGGCAGCAGCAACAGAGTCGCCTTCAAAGGCGGAGATTGCCACACCCTCAAATTCAATACTCACGCTCGTGTCACCATTCCGGTCAAGTCTGGGCATTGGCAAACCTTTCCGGGTTCATTGCCGAAACTGCATCAGGCAATGCTCCCTCGGCTATGGCTTTGGCCAGTTTCAAGGTATGCACGGCAGCCAGCGTGACGCCGCTATGGCAGACGGCTGCGAAGGCTCCGGGAAACCGTTGCGACTGTGCATAGATCGGATAGCCGTCCGGGCTCATGATCCGCAGCGCGCCCCATACACGGACAATCCGGGCCTGTTTCAGATGCGGAAAAATCGTGACGGCGCGCGCGGCCATTTTGTTGAGAATGCGGGGGGTTGTAGCGTCGTTGAACCCAACATCCTCTTCGGACGCGCCGATCTGCACGCTACCTTCTCCGGTCTGGCGAATTGTGGCGCAGGGGAACGGCAGAAAGGGTTGTAGTTTTTCGGTGACCAGATTCTGACCGCGAATTGGGCGGACGGGAATATCAAGACCAATCATCTCCGCAAGGTCCCGCGTTCCCAGCCCGGCGGCCAACACAAGGCGCGCACTTTGGTGTTGTTCGGTATTGGTTGCGACCGTAAACACGCCACCCTGATGCCGGATCGACCGCACGGGTGACCCGGATTTGATTTCACCACCCTTGGTCAGAAGTCCCTTGTGAAGCGCCCGCAAGAGCGACAGCGGATTAACGTGGCCGTCGCCGCGACAGTAGCGCCCGCCAACCACATCAGGCCCAAGGCCGGGAAGCATCTTTGACAAGGCCTTATGGTCGAGCATTTCTGCCGCGACTTGCGGTGCATGTGCGTGAAGACGCCGGATATCCCCGCGACATTTCTTAATTTCGTCGTCGCTGAGGCAAAACTCGATGCCGCCGGGTTGGTGAAGGTCGAGAACGTCGCCGGTCAGGTCGCGCAGTTCAGCATCCAGAGTCGGCCAGAGACTGGCGCTGTCCCATGTCCAGCTTGCATAAGGGGGGAAATTGATACCTTTGCTTTGAACCCATATCAGACCGAAATTGCCCCGCGACGCGCGCAATGCCACGTCGCCCTCGTCCAGCATCAGCGTTGACAGGCCGGTGCGTTGCAGACCGTAGGCGATTGCCGCGCCGACAAGACCCCCGCCAACGACTATCGCGTCAGGATGTTTCAAGGGTTTGGTGCAGGGTTAGAATCGTCGGTTGCAATTTCGGCCAATCTGCGGGACGCGGAAACCTGCTGGATAAGGACCGGCAGGGCCAGAACCAGCGCATAGAAATCGGTTTTCAGGCCCGGTGCCACCATCATGATTGCGGCAAACCCCATCAAAAATCGCATGGACCGGGGCATCGGCGCGACCATATAGGCGCTGATGGCAGTGGCCATCATGACGATGCCCAGGGCGCAGGTTATCACTGTCTCAAAGAACGCGCCCCAGGTGAAATAATCGTCCAGCACAATCAGCATGGCGGGCGAATAGACAAACACCATCGGCACCATCAACTTGGCCATTCCGAACGAAAACGCCGCAACCCCGGTCTTGAACGGGTCCGCGCCGGCAATGCCTGCGGCGGCATAGGCCGAGGCGCAGACCGGCGGGGTGATTTCCGAAATCACGCCGTAATACAACACAAACAGGTGCGAGGCCAAAGGCGGCACGCCAAGATCGGCCAGCGCCGGTTGGGCCACCGTTGCCAGCATGATGTAAAGGGCAGTCGTGGGCAGGCCGGCCCCCATAAAGATGCAGGTTACCGCGATCAGGGATAGCGAGACAAACAGCGTCATGTCCGGCAGGCTGATATTGACCAGCGGGATCCAATCTATCAACGGTAGTATGCTTTCGGATATGCCAATTGCACCGTTGGTGACCATGAACCCCAGACGAAAGCCAAGGCCGGTCGAGTTGACCACACCGACAACAATACCGATTGCGGCACAGACCGCCCCCACCGACAGCGCGTATTTAACCCCCAGGGCGCAGCCGTCGAACACATCCTTGATCGACAGGCGGTGCATCGGATTAACGAACCCGATAACCAATGCCGAAGTGATGCCCCAAAACGCCGCCATATGCGGGGAATAGCCACTGAACAGCACATAGATCAGCACGAACAAGGGAATGGATGCAGGCCAGCCCTGTTTCAACACCGCCAGAATCTTTGGGACTTCGTCGGCAGGCAGGCCTTTCAGGCCCAGGCGCTTGGCCTGAAAATGCACGATGCACAAAACGCCAATATAATGCATCGCCGCCGGGATCGCGGCGGCCAGGACGATTGTGGTATATGACACCTCAAGAAACTCGGCCATGATAAAGGCGGCGGCACCCATGATGGGCGGAGTGATCTGACCACCGGCACTGGAAGCGGCCTCGACTCCGCCAGCCAGATGGCCGGGGTATCCCATACGTTTCATGTTGGGAATGGTCAGTGAGCCGGTGGATACGGTGTTGGCGATGGACGACCCGGAAATAGTACCAAAGAACGCCGACGACACCACGCTGACCTTGGCCAGTCCGCCCGTGTAACGCCCGGCCACTACGGTGGCGACATCGACAAACAACTGCCCCAGCCCCATCCGCTGGGCCAGAACCCCGAACAGCACGAAATGGAACACCACGGTTGAAACGATCCAGAGGGTGACGCCATAGATGCCTTCAGCCGGGAAATACATGTTGTTGATATACTGCGGCCAGCTAATGCCGGGGTGGCGCAAAATCTGGACAGGGATGTATTGGCCGAACACCGCATAGCCGGTGAAAATCAGAATGATGATCGGCACCACGATGCCAAGGGTCCGGCGCACCGCTTCAAGCAGAACAAGGATCAAAACGGTGCCAAACACCACGTCAATCGTTGCAGGATTACCCTGACGCATAACCTGTTCACGCAGATAGAAATCCATGCCAAGAAAGTTGAAATCAATCGTGTACCAGGTGATGCCGATATAAAGCGAGGCGGCGATGCCAGCCACAATAAGCGCCCAATCCCAGATCGGAACATTGGCGTAAATCCACCAGGCCGTTGGCCGCAAGTTCCAGACTTTATCGTTTTTGATGGCTGGAAAGCCAATGAATATCAACAGGATAACGCCCGACATATGCACGCCCATATGCCAGTGATCAATCGGCACACCAATGCCGGCTGTGATATAGTGATAGGCGGCGAACACGATGGAAAAGATATAGGTAAACTGCACCAGAATCGGGCCAACAGCGCGGGTCTGAAGGCCGGAATCGTATTTGCGCTCCAGTTCTTCCGCCTTGTCGATGTCATAGACGTCCATATCGCGCGCTCCGCTGGCTGATCATTTGGTGGGGGTTTTCAGACGCAAGAGCAGCCAGATTATTGGCTGCTCTTGTCAGTTTTTCAGGGCAGATTACTTGATCATGCCAGCTTCTTTATAGAACCGTTCGGCACCGGGGTGCAGCGGGATAAGAACACCGGTCAACGCGGTTTCCAGACGGATCGCCTTGCCTTTGGAATGGCCTTTGTCTAGCAATCCACGGGTCTTGTCGCTCCACAAAGCGGCGGTGATCGCGTAAACCAGATCGTCAGACTGATCGACCGAGGTGATCAGTTGACCGTTTACAGCAATGGTTGCCGTGTCGGTGGTGATGTTTTCGTAAACACCGGCCGGGATCATCGATTCAACATAATAAGGGATGATTCCGTTGATCGCCTTACGCTCGTCCGCGGAAAAGCTATAAAGTTCAAATCCCTTGGTTGACCCCAGTTGGATCAGCGCCGCAAACGGCGTGCCCCCGGCGTAAAAGAACGCGTCCAACTGACCGTCAGCCAAACGTTGGGTGCTTTGACCCAGTCCCAGCTCATGCTCTTCGGCCTTGATGCCGTAGTGCGCCAGGATCATCCGCACCGAAACCTGCGTGCCTGACCCGGCAGCAGCAACACCAATGCGCATGCCATTCAGGTCATTCAGGCTGTTCAGGGTGGTGCCTTTGGCCAGCACAAGATGCATGTCCTCGGGGTAAAGATTGGCAATCACCCGGATATTGGTCTTGGCGTCGCCAGCGAACTTACCTTCGCCGCTATAACCCTGCACAACGCTTTGTGCCCCGGCCAGACCAGCGTCCAGCAAACCGGCCTGAATGGCGTTGACGTTCGCCACCGACGCGTTGGTCGACACCGCAATGGCCACCAGACCCGGAACGCCACATGTGCCGCCCTTATCACAAGATCGCGACCCCGGAGGGCTTGAAATGGCGTTGGCGATCAGACCGCCGATTGGGAAATAGGTGCCCCCGGCGCCACCGGTGCCAATGCGCCAGAACTGCATGTCCTGCGCCTGAGCGACGCCGCCCACCAGCAATGTACAGGCAGCTGCTGCGGCCAGTATTTTTCCTTTGAAACTCATTTTAGTTCTCCTTGTTGGTTGTGTTGTTGTCAAAATATCGGCTGTTTCCTTACCCGGAGCACCCGGCAAACGGGCCCTTGTGGACAGCCGCCATAAGTCACGTTTCATTCATTGAATGCTATTTCCCCGGGTTGGCCATTGGTGCTGCAGATTCTCTGATCTGTTTCAGCGGCCCAATTACGCTCATGTTTGCAGGCGCGTGGTATCAAAGCAAATTCATTTTCCTTGTATATCAATAGATTTTCTTTATCGAATTACCCGTTGATCGACCAAATTGGGGACAATTCATGAATCTTCGACAACTCAAAGCCTTTCAGGAAGTCATGCTGACAGGGTCCGTCACCAAAGCTGCAAGCAATATCGGGCGGACCCAACCTGCGATCAGTTCGTTGATTGCCGGCCTTGAAAAAACCATAGGCTACAACCTGTTCGAGCGTCGGGCCGGGCGCCTGCATCCGGTCCCCGAAGCGCATTTTCTGTTAGAGCAGGCCAGCAGTATCCTCAACAACGTCGATACTCTGAAACAGACCATGCAAAGTGTTGGCTCGCTTGAGTCAGGGCAGCTACGCATTTCCTGCCTGCCGGTATTCTCGGACCGGCTGATGCCCAAGCTGATATCAAGATTCGTGAAAAGTCGCGCGGGCGTTACGGTTTCCCTGATCTCGGAAAAATCCAACGAAGTGTACAATAGCCTCGCCTCGCAACAGTTTGACATCGGGTTGGCAGAATTTGCTCCGGACACGCCGCTGGTTGAAGCCGATGTGGTCGAGATGGAATGCGTTTGCGCCGTGCCATCAAACGACCCTCTTTCAGAGAAACCTGTGATTACTACATCAGATCTGGATGGGCGGGCCATGGCATCGTTTGTCCCGGAACATTTCGTGCGTCAGCACCTGAACGAAATATTTCGCGAACAAGGATGCCATTTCAATGTCCGATACGAAATGCAAAATGCCGCATCGCAATACACCTTTGTGGAAGAGGCACAAGCATGCGCAATCTTCAGCCCGATGAGTATGAACGACTATCGATCCACTGCTGCCAACAAAGACCGGGTTACTTTTGTCCCATTTTTCCCGCCAGTTCCTTACAGGATAGCAATCATCCGGCCAGCGCACAGACCCATTTCACGGCTTGCGCAGGCATTTTTTGATCTCCTGAAAAAGGAAATTGGGGACGTCAAGAAAAGGAGTATCTGATCATTGGGCAGTGTCAGAGGCTACTGTCAGAGCCAACTGGCTTGAGGCTCAGACCGCAAGGCTGGGCAGGTTCCCCTTCGACAAGCGCGTCCACCAGCGCCATAATCTTATACCAGAACGCCCGGACACTGACTCATGCCGCCATCCGTAGGGTGGGGTTCCACCCCACCGCCCCGTCCCGCCCGGCCCCGTCCCGCCCAGTCCGGCCCGGCAAAGCCCAAGGGATGATGGGTTGAAAACCCACCGTCAGTCACTCATCATTCGTTCGATCTGATCCAGAACGTCCATTGTCGGCAGACATTGCGCAACTGATCCGTTCGGCTCTCGCCCTTCGCGGATGGCCGAGATAAACTCTCGGTCGATCAATTCGATGCCATTGGAGGAGATGGCGACACCTGACAGGTCAATCTGTTGTTCCCGCCCGTCATAAAGATCGTCATAGCGCGCGTTCCAGGTGCCGTTGTCGCAGATATAGCGAAAGTATGTGCCAAGGGGTCCGTCATTGTTAAACGACAATGACAGGGTGCAGATTGCCCCCTTGGGGGTTTTCATGATGATGCTCATGTCCATGGCAATGCCCAGGTCGGGGTGCTTTGGCCCCTGCACGCCGTAGACTTCGGATATGGTTTCTCCGGTCTGATACTGGAACAGGTCAACCGTGTGACAGGCGTGATGCCACAACAGATGGTCGGTCCAGCTGCGGGCATTGCCTGCGGCGTTGATGTTCTTGCGGCGAAAGAAATAGGTCTGCACATCCAACTGCTGAATGGCGATCTCCTGCGCTGTGATTTTGTTATGAATCCACTGGTGCGACGGATTGAACCGGCGCACATGCCCGGCCATGGCTGTCAGCCCGGTCTCTTGCTGAACCCGGACAATTTCGCGCGAATCCGTCAGCGTGTCAGCCATGGGGATTTCCACCAACACATGTTTGCCTGCCTGCATGCACTGGATCGACTGGGCTGCATGCATCTGCGTTGGCGTTGACAGGATCACCGCGTCAACGTCCTGGCGGGCCAGGCTTTCGGCCAGATCGGTGGTCGCGTGGGCAATGCCCCGTTCGCGGACAAATCCCTCGATTGTGGCGGCCGTGCGGCCCACCACCGAGGTCACTTCGACCCCGTCGATCTTGGCCAAAGCATCCAGGTGTTTCATCCCAAAGGCACCCGCGGCACCCGCTACACATATCCGCATTTCAATCGTCCTTTTCTTCGTTAGTATTCAATTGTCCCAAGGCATCAAGAATGGCATCGGCACGCAGGCCAAGATCCGGCTTGCCCAGATTTGAGTCATTCTGTGGCAGGTCCAGATCACCCATGGCCTGTTGCCATTGCACAATCGCCTGGCTCATTGGGTTCATCAGCCCCAGTTCCTGTACCGTTTTGGCAACTTCGCGCATTTCGGCGGCGCGGCGCAGCCCGTGGGTTGTCGTACGCTCGAAATCATAGGCCATCTTGGCCGGCCAGTCGAAGCCGGGGAACGACACGGCAAGCGAAGCCAAAATCTCCTGATCGACACCCGCCTTGCGGGCCGACAGGATGCATTCCAGCGCCAGTGCCTCAAGCCCTTTGACCATGACCGAACGCATCATCTTGATCGATGAGGCGCGCCCGACCGCGCCGGGAACCAGCCGCGCCTGCATCCCAAGGGCCGTCAGAACCGGCAGAGCAGCCTGAACATGCGGGCCAGACACCAGCAACGGCACCTTGTGCAATTTGGGATGAACCGGGGCCATAACGGCCATATCCACATACCGTGCGCCCGCCGTTTCAACATCTTCTTGTGCGGCGCGTTTGGTCCCCGGTGCACAGGAATTCCCGTCGAAGAACAATGCATCCGGTTGCAACAAGCCCGCCGCCTCTTGCGCGGCCGCAAAGGCCTGATCAGGCGTTACCAGTGAAAACACTACCCCGGCCCCCTCCAGCGCCTCGCCCAATGTTTCACATCCGGCAATCCCGGCGTCTGCATAGTCGTTCCATTTGGCCCGGGTGGCATCAGAATCACCCGTCTTGATGTCAAAGGCACGGATATTCAGCCCCTGGAATTCACCGTGCCAACCGCGGGCAAAGGCCTGCCCGGCCTCGCCGAAACCGATCAGGGCAATAGGTCGGCCAGACGTGGATGATGGCGAAAGGGTCATGGTCGACTTTCTAAGCTCAACAGCCACAACAGAGAAATTGATTCCGCATGACGGCCATTCATTTTATGCATAACCCGGTTTCATTGCCGCAGCCCGGATCAGCGCGATAAACCGGGTTTGTGTCGTCGTGGGCACCCAGTCGGCACGATAAGTCAGGCCAATGGCACGCGCGCTGTTGGGCAGGGTCACGTCCAGTGGCACAATTTGCCCCAACCGGATCTCAAGTGCTGCCTGATGTAGCGACAGCATTGTCACATAGTCACCCCGCGCCAGCAAACCCCGCACCATGATCAACGAACTGGAAACGATCCTGACCGGGGTCTTTTCCATCTGATCTATGCCTAAGTGGCGAAAAAGGTAATCCCCAGTTGGGGTTTCACGAGGCGGGGCGATCCAGGGAAAGGCAAGCGTGTCTTGCAGCGTCAGGCCTGGTTGGCCGACCAACGGATGGCCCGGTCCCGCCACCACCGCCAGCGGGTCATCAAACAGCGGTTCTTGCACCACGTCGTCGGGCGGGGCCGGGTGGCGCAGCGCGCCGATCAAAAAATCAAGTTCGCCCCGGCGCAACGCGCGCAGCAACTCGGTATATGGGCCGTCGACATTGCTTAGCTGCACCTTACCTTTTTCCTGCAGGATACGGTTGATCGCTTCGGGCAGGATTGAACTGCGAGACAGCGGCATTGAGCCGACAATGATCCTTGTGCTGTCTTCGCCTTTCAGGTGAGCCAACTCGTCAAACCCCTGACGCAATTCGGCCCTTGCCAGCCGAACAGCCCGGGCAAATGCCTCACCGGCGCGGGTCAGTTCGACCCCCCTTCGGGTGGTGGCAAAAAATGGAATGCCTGCAAGACGCTCCAGGTCGCGCCCGGCCCGATGGATCGAAGGTTGCGACAGCCCGGTGCGGCGGGCTGCAAGTGAAAAGCTGCCGGTATCGCCAATGGCCACAAGCGCGCGCAATTGCGCAGCCGTGGTATTGCGATGGAAATCGGTCTTTGGCCGGATATCCTTTTGCCGTTCTTTTTGTCGATTCCTCTGGCGCATTACCAGCTGCACAGCCTCACGCTCACCTTGAGAAAGGTGATCGAACATCCTGCAGACTCGGGTAAAAAACAGATCCCCCGCCGGGGTCAGAAACATGCCTCCGGCCTGACGGTCAAACAGGGTAACGTCCAGTTGATGCTCCAGCCCGGCAATCGCCTGGGTCACCGCCGGTTGCGACCGGTGCACCTTGTGCGCCGCAGCACTGATACCCTGCTCCGTGGCAACTTCTCTGAACACCAGCAGGTGGCGGATATTCGGATAATCTGGCTTTGTCTCCCGCACTTACCACACCCTTTTGTGAAACTTCACCCAGCTTATAGCTAGAACTTATATCACGCCACGGTAAATGAAGTGGCCAACTCGCGTCCCGGCGGTTTAACTGGAAACCAAATTAAGGCCTGAAAAGGGCGATTCGGAATAGGATCCAACATGTCGACACACAAAACCGCCCTTGTCATTTCGGCCCATGCAGCAGATTTCGTCTGGCGCGCCGGAGGGGCCATCGCACTGCACCAGTCGTTGGGATACGAGGTAACGGTGGCGTGCCTGTCTTACGGCGAACGGGGGGAAAGTGCCAAGCTGTGGAAGCAGGACGGCATGACTTTGGAGCGTGTTAAGGCGGCCCGCCGGGACGAAGCGGAAAACGCTGCCAGGGCACTTGGTGTGAACGACATCCGGTTCCTTGATCTGGGCGATTATCCGCTGCGACTGGACCGCGACGCGCAGGATCAGATGGTCGATATCATCCGCGAGGTACAGCCGAAATGGATGATGAGCCATTCCAGGTGGGATCCCTATAACACCGACCATATGAACACGACGCAATTTGCGCTGGAATGTCGGATGATCGCCCAGGCCTGGGGGCATAATCCCGGTGAAAAGGTGTTGGGTGCGCCGCAGATGTACCTGTTTGAGCCGCATCAGACCGAGCAGATGGAATGGAAACCGAACGTGTTTCTAGACATCACCCCGGTATGGGACAAAAAGCGCGCGGCGATTGAATGTATGCAGGGGCAAGAGCATCTGTGGCATTTCTATACCAATGTGGCCGAGAATCGCGGCAACCATTTCCGCCGCAATTCCGGTGGTATGGCCGGAGGGCGAAAGGCGGAATATGCTGAAGGGTTCCAGACGATCTTTCCTCAGACCGTGGATGAACTGGCGTGACCCGCGCCGAAACATTTGAACCCGGGACAACCGGGATTGTGGTTCAGAATATCAGGCGTGCCGATCAGACGATCATCGACGGGCTGGCGGAATGCGGTGTGGCCACGGTACACGAGGCGCAGGGGCGCAAGGGCCTGCTGGCCGATTATATGCGCCCGGTTTATTCGGGCACACGGGTTGCCGGGTCGGCTGTGACCATTCTTGCGCCACCTTGCGACAACTGGATGTTGCATGTGGCGATTGAGCAATTGCGGGCGGGCGATATTCTGGTTCTGGGCACCACTTCACCGTCGAATGCCGGGTATTTTGGCGACCTTCTGGCGACCTCGGCGATGGCACGTGGCTGTCGGGGGTTGATCATTGATGCGGGTGTGCGAGATCTGCGCGACCTTGAGGAAATGGGGTTTCCGGTGTGGTCCAAGGCGGTGTTTGCCCAGGGCACAATCAAGGAAACGCTTGGCTCGGTAAATATTCCGGTGGTGTGCGCCGACGCGTTGGTGAACCCGGGCGATATCATTGTGGCGGATGATGATGGGGTTTGCGTCGTGCGCCGCGACGAGGCGGCGGATGTGCTGGAGAAATCCCGGGCACGCGAGGCAAACGAGGCGGGCAAGCGGGCCAGGTTTGCCGCCGGTGAGTTGGGGCTGGATATTTATGATATGCGGGGGCGGCTGGCTGACAAGGGGTTGAAATATGTCTGAGGCCGGTTGTTTGGGCCAATGTCGCAATGGGGGCCAGCCCCCATACCCCCGGAGTTTATTTGGCAAGATGAAGAGCGGAGCAAGAGAAGATGGCTGAGGGTATCCGGGCGATGTGGATGCGGGGAGGGACGTCGAAAGGTGGGTATTTCCTTGGCGATGATCTGCCTGGTGACAAAGCGTCCCGCGATGCGGCGCTGCTGCGGATTATGGGCAGCCCGGATATTCGCCAGATTGACGGGATGGGCGGGGCTGACCCGTTGACGTCGAAGGTGGCGGTGGTGCGGGCCTCAACACGGGACGGGATAGATGTGGATTATCTGTTTTTGCAGGTTGTTGTTGATCGGGCAATTGTGACTGACGCGCAGAATTGCGGAAATATACTGGCCGGGGTTGGCCCGTTTGCGGTTGAGCGCGGGCTGGTAACGGCGCAGGACGGTGAAACGCCGGTGACGATTTATATGCAGAACACCGGGCAGGTGGCGGTGGCGAGCGTGCAGACTCCGGGCGCTCAGGTGACGTATCAGGGTGAGGCACGTATCGACGGCGTGCCGGGGTCATCGGCCCCGATACCGATTGAGTTTCGCGATACTGCCGGTTCGTCCTGTGGTGCGCTTTTGCCGACCGGGAATGTGATCGACAGAGTGAACGGAATCGCCGTGACCATGATCGATAACGGGATGCCTTGTGTGGTGATGCGAGCCGCGGATATGGGTATTATTGGCGATGAAACACCCGAACAGCTTGAAGTGGATAACGATCTGCGCGAACGGCTGGAAGCACTGCGCCTGATATGCGGACCAATGATGAACCTGGGCGATGTGACGGACAAGACCATACCAAAAATGACCATGGTTTCGGCCCCAAGGCAGGGCGGTGCCATTGCCACGCGGACATTTATTCCGCATCGCTGTCACAAAACCATCGGCGTTCTCGGGGCGGTCAGCGTGGCGACTGCGTGCCTTTTGAAAGGTTCGCCTGCGGCAGAATTGGCCACTGTCGGCAGCGGCAGTCCCCGCAGCCTGCAAATTGAACACCCTGGTGGTGAGATGACGGTTGTTGCCACGCTGGACGAGGCCGGAACGGTTGCCTCGGCTGCCATCCTGCGCACAGCACGCAAGTTGATGGATGGCGTGGTTTTTACGGAGTAAGACATGGATAGTAACTGGATACCCTTTCATCCGAACCCAAAGAGGCCGGATTTTGCCCTGCCCGAAGGCGCGGTTGATGCCCATTGCCATGTGTTTGGCCCGGCGGCTAAATTCCCGTTCGCACCCGAACGCAAATACACGCCCTGCGACGCAGGCAAGGACAAGCTGTTTGAATTGCGGGATTTTCTGGGGTTCGAGCGCAATGTCATTGTGCAGGCAACATGCCACGGCAAGGATAACGCGGCACTGGTTGACGCCCTGCGGGCCTCTGACGGCAAGGCGCGCGGGATCGCCAGCGTAAGCCCGGATGTGACCGACGCAGAGTTAGCCAACATGGACAGTGCCGGTGTGCGCGGCGTGCGGTTCAACTTTGTACGTCGTCTGGTGGATGCGACGCCGAAAGAGGTTTTCACCAGGATTGCCACGCGTGTCGCGCGGCTGGGCTGGCACATCGTGGTTTACTTTGAAGCCGACGATCTGCAGGAGCTTGTGCCGTTCCTTGAAAGCCTGCCGACAGTGATTGTCGTCGACCACATGGGCCGCCCTGATGTCACCAAAGGCGTCGACCACCCGGATTTTCGGCGTTTTGTCGACCTGATGGCGCGTAATGACAACATCTGGTGCAAGGTGACCTGCCCGGAACGCCTGACCGTTTCCGGCCCGCCTTATGACGATGTGGTGCCCTATGCGGCGGCGATCGTTGAACAATTCCCGGACAGGGTGCTATGGGGCACCGACTGGCCGCATCCGAACATGAAATCACACATGCCCGATGACGGGGCGCTGGTGAATTACATCCCCCGCATTGCCCCCACCCCAGAAGCGCAGCGAAAGCTGCTGATCGACAACCCGATGCGCCTCTATTGGGCGCAACACACAGGAGAACAATGATGGAAATCAAAGATTTTGACCATCACGCGCCGATTGAGGGCACAACGCTGTTCGATGGCGAGATGGCGATGAAGGGTTATGCGCTGAACAAGATGTGCTTTTCCTTCAATGGCGCACCGGCGCGCGACGCATATCTTGCTGACCCCGAAGGTTATATGACGTCTTTCAAGCTGAACGACGAACAGAAACAGGCCTGCCGGGACAAGAACGTGCTGGCGATGATCGCGGCGGGGGGCAACATTTATTACCTCGCCAAGTTTGCCGGGATTTACAAACTGGATGTGCAGGACGTGGGCGCGCAACAGACCGGCATGACCAAAGAAGCATTCAAAGAAAAACTGCTGCGGCAGGGGGATTGATCAGATGGCAAAGATTATTGGCGGGCTAAGCACCTCGCATATTCCGGCCGTGGGCAACGCGGTGGCGAAAGAACTGTTTGAAGATCCGTATTGGAAGCCGTTTTTCGATGGTTTTCCAGCCATTCGCGGCTGGCTGGATGAACATAAACCTGACGTGGCGATCAACATCTACAACGACCACGGTCTGGGCTTTTTCCTGGATTGCATGCCGACTTTTGCCATCGGTGCCGCGCATGAATATGTCAATGAGGACGAAGGCTGGGGCATCCCGGTGATGCCACCCTATGAGGGCGACGCTAAATTGTCCTGGCACATCATCGAAAGCATGGTCGAGGATGAGTTTGACATAACGTCGTGTCAGGAACTTGCTGTCGATCACGGCTTTACCGTGCCGACCCAGTTGTTCTGGCCCGGTTTGCAGAAAAACCCCAACTTTCCCCGTATCATCCCGATCAGCGCCAACACCGTACAGCATCCGATCCCGACCCTGAAACGCGCGTTGGCGTTTGGCCGGGCGTTGCGCCGCGCGATCCTGTCATACCCAGAGGACATCAAGGTGGTGGTTCTGGGCACGGGCGGGTTGAGCCATCAGTTGGACGGTGAACGGGCCGGGCATATCAACAAGGAGTTCGATCTGATGTGCATGGACAAAATCGTGGATGATCCGGATGAGCTGACCAAGATTTCGCGCCATGAACTGGTGCGTCAGGCGGGCGCGCAGGGCACTGAATTCCTGATGTGGATGATGATGCGCGGCGCGCTGGGCGACAAGGTAAAGCTGGTTCACAAGAACTATCACATTCCGATCTCAAACACCGGCGCAGGAACCATGCTGATGGAGTGTATTGAGTAGAAAAAGCCGGCAGGCCCCAAGGTTCTGGGTCCTGCCGAGCATATGTGAATTGCCACCACGCAACTTTGCATCGCTCCCTTCAGCGGTTCAGAACCGGTTCTGACTTCATCCACTGTGCGGTTGTGACCTGCACCCCACTTCTGCGGTTTCTTTGAGTGTTGAAGATTTGGCCCGCGCGCTTTGTGCAGGTCCGAGAGCTATGGAACCGGATGTGCGTTCAGACGGATTGCATACAGAGTTGTGGGTATTTTAGGTAATTATACCCAGTTCACTCCAAAACCCGAAAGTCTTGGTATGATATAACGCGGAAGTTGTCGGTTACTTTGTCGCGGAATTCGCGCCATTCCCGAAAGATAGTGCTTGTGCCAGTTTCGAACCGTGTCGTCGTCGATATAGAGCGCCTTGCCAACCTGAACGCAACTCCAGCCATCGTCCAACAGCAAAATCGCATTGGCCCGCCGAGCCACGCCGTGACCTTCGGAAGGGCGGCGCACGA